>NZ_CM001374.1:0-73360 GCF_000236165.1 Fluoribacter dumoffii NY 23
AAATATATAATAAAGATAAAAGTAATTGATTTTTATCTATTTGATCTATTTACATGGTTTTCGATTCGGGTATATTATTGAATAAATCATCAACTTGGCCAAGGATAAAAATAATGAATAATCTCATCGAACAGCCAAAAAGATCTATATCTGATGTTGCTGAATATCTTGGAATTTCGACACAGGCGGTTCATAAGCAACTTAAAAGTAAAAATATAACCTGTGAAAAAATAGGCAATAAATCATATATAACTTATTCTAGCGCCAGACAAATTTTCAATTATAGTTTTAAAAAGAAAAAAATTGCTGTCCAGATTGTAAAAGGTGGTACCGGTAAAACAACATCTATATTTAATATTGCAAGTTGCGCCAATACTTATGGAGCAAAGGTATTAGTCATTGACGCAGATCCACAAGGAAATCTTACCGATGCAAATGGAATAGATGCAGATGAACTACCAGTTTTAATAGATGTAATAAAATCAGAATGTTCAATTGAAGACAGCATTGTAAATCTTGCCGAAGGTTATGATTTAATTCCCAGCAGGATTGAAAATGTCATACTTGATAATGAAATTGTAAATAAAAGACTTCCTCTAGATAAGCTATATGAAAATATCCTAAAACCTATTCAAGATAGATATGATTTCATTTTTATAGATTGCCCACCAACCATGGGGCAAGCTGTAACAGCCGCAACTCTGTATGCAGATATTATATTAGCACCTCTTAATCCAGATAAGTTTAGTGCGAAAGGGTTAAAAATCCTTAAACAAGAAGTAGATACACTAAATAGAAGTTACCATAAAAATATCAATTACAAAGTTTATCTAAACAAATTTAGTGGAAAAACAATTTTATCTGATAAAGCAATAGTATCGTTAATCTCTGATCCAGAGTTAGAAGGGAAAGTACTATCAACAACAGTACAATATGCTCAAGAGATACCAAATGTAACTGATGACAACAAAAATGCATTTAGCTCATTAAAAAAATCCAGTGTGCGTGATGATTTTGATAGTTTAACTCGCGAATTATTACAAATATCACCTATTCAAGTTCTCAAGCAGGAACTAAGCAAATCAACGAATGAAAGTATGGAAACTGCTTAAGACATAGGGAGCTTGGTTTATGCCAAATTTAGAAGACGTTCTAAAAGAACGCAATAAAAAGAAATTTGTTAAGAAAAGTTATAGACCTTGGGATTTATCGGGGGATAATACAACCTCTGACCACGCACCTAATAACGCAGATAAAAAACCATCTATTCCCGAACCAAACCGAGAAATGGATGGCTCGTTTCAATTATTGGAGTTTAGACAAGAAAAGCAAGATTTAGATATTGATTTAGGTAACAATGAGGTAACAAAAGAGAAGCAGCAAGATAACATTAATGTACCAATAGAAAACAATATAGGTATCAATAAGATAGTACCTCAGGCATCAATTAGATATCAAATAGATAGCACAATAGATGCCACGTCACTATATAATAGAATTTTACGTTTGACAGGTATTCAAAAAAGCATTTTAAACTTCATTACTGATGTATGTACTGTACGTAATAGTTTAGAGACAGGACCAATAGAAACAATTACTATAGCCACCTTGTCTAAAACTACCATTGGTACAGTAAAAACCTCATTGAATAGACTAATAAAAAATGGTCTTGTAATAAGAAATATAGGGAAGAAAGCCCGCATGGGTTATTTAAATCTAGGTCTAACAAAAGAAGTCTTAGATACAATTCTGGAACAAAGACAGAAATACAACCACATTTCAAACTCAGCGGAGTTTATAACTGCCTTTAGATATCAATTAGATAACAATGTTCCTAATAGTAGTAATAATATATTAAAAAATACTACTACTAAAAAAATAGAAATAACAATTCCAGAAGAATGGCAAAAAATTGATTTTGAGTCATTGAGTCATATTGGATTCTCTAAAACTCAAATTAAACAACTAGTAGAAAGAAACGATCCCGATGTAGTGCAAGAGTCTATTAACCACTTTGCTTACGGATTAGATAACAATCCCAAGTATAAAAAATATGAAGATCCACTAACCGTGTTAATGGGTGTATTAAGAAAAGGGCAGGGATGGTTTGAAAAAGATTATCGCTCTCCAAAAGAAATTGCGATGCAACAACTTTTGGAGATGAGAAAAGCTCAAGCGGAAAGACAAAAACAAATTGAAGAAGAAACATTTAAATGGGCGCTCAATAATTGGCAAGAAAATATGTCGTCAGAAGAGATCGAAAAAATTGCGCCTATCAATAGGAAAAATGGAGATATTACGCCCCAGCCAGCAAAACTCAGTTTGTATTTCAAGGAAAATGTTTGGCCCAAATTAAAAAAAGATTTGATACCTAATTAGATATCTGAATAGGTACCTAATTAGGTACCTAAATGGTTTGTTATTTTATATATAGTTGTGAAAAGGTTTATCCGAAAAAATGATAAAATTTAGTAATGAGCAGGTAAGAAAATATGGACAGAGTATTATTAGCGGTACTGGATTTCTTGCATTTCGTGATCTAGAACAATTCGCTAGAAATTACAATACAAACTTATATTATGCTCTAGATTTAGGTTGTGGATCTGGTAGATCAACCAATTTTTTAAGTGCTTTTTGTAAAAAGATAAACGGATGCGATATAGATAAAAATGCTTTACATAATGCGAAAAAGAGCAGCGCTAAGGATGATTCGTTGTACTTCGAGAACTCATTCGAAAGAAACTCTTTTTTATATGGGAAGTATACTTCAATATTTTCAATTCTTATGTTTTTTCATTTGTCTACAAAAGACGAGATAAAGGCCGAGTTAGTCCGTTGTTATAATTCTTTGGAAAATTTAGGAAATTTAATTATTGTTAGCGGAACAAAAAATCTTTATATGCGTAATTATTTAACAGTTAAAGGTGTAGGAAAAGCTCCTGTAGCTGATGGTGATATTGTTAATATAAAGCTTTTAACAATAGACTGTGAAATTACAGATTACTATTGGAGTGAAAATTGTATTATCGATATAGCAGAAACAGTAGGATTTAAGCACTTAGGAACACATTTACCTCTTGGATATAAAAAAGATCAAATAGATTACATTGATGAAGTCAATTTTGCCCCTTATTATTATATTGCTTTAAGAAAAAATGCATAAATATAAATTAAATATTGATTTTCAGAATAATAATCTGCTCTACAGTCCAATAGATGGTGGGCATAAGAAACCATCGAAATTGAAATTTGAGGATCTGGTAGAAGATCCTGATTTCATGAATAATTTTTCTGGAAAAGATGGATATCTTATCGGAACAGTTATTGCTTCTAAATCCTTAAACAAATTAAGCGTTGCCAGCTCATTGCCAAGATATAATTACTTGGTTTTAATAGCAATTTTATTTGTTACTATAATTTTGCTAAGCAATGTTCTTTCAACAAAATTAATTAGTGTTGGAGGTTTTACAATAACAGGAGCAATGCTTCTATATCCATTTAGCTATATTTTTGATTATATAATAACCGATATTTATGGATATCAAAATGCAAGAAGAATTTTACTATCTTGTTTAGTGGCATTGATCTTGTTTGATATTTGCATCTATTTGGTAATAATTTTACCTCCCTCACCATTTTGGACATTTCAACCGGAGTTTGAAACAGTATTTTCCAGAATGCTTAGAACATATGTGGCTTCAACAATAGCATTCTCAGTTTCATTTTTCATCTCGTCTTATATCTTTCAGAAGCTAAAAGTAAAGAATAAAGGTAGGTCATTATTTAAAAGAATATTTCAATCACTACTCATCTCAGAAATATCTGATACCTCATTATTTTGTTTTTTATCATTTTATGGAGTATGGCCTGTAGAATACATGATGAAATTTATTTTGGTTTCATATTTTACAAAAATTACATACGAGATTGTTGTGTATTCAATTATCACTAAGCCTTTAATAATGATTATTAAAAACGAAGAAAAAAGCGATATTATTGATTGGAATACAGATTTCTCTCCAATTAAATGGGAAGTAAATTATGATGAATCAAACAATGTATATTCTAGGCATGATGTAAATTTAGTAAGTTAATAGAATTTATAAGTTTAGAAACAGCATTTATATTAAATTTTTCCAAAATGGAAACTACAATATTTTTATCTTTAATATATTTGCTTTCTATATTTATAACTTTTCCAACGAGAATAACGTTATTTATTTCCATTTTTTTTAGAAGGTTATCAATCGGTTTAATACTTCCTTGATGTATAGTTCCTATCATATATTTTTTATTAAACAAAAAAAGAATAGTATCTCCATCCTGATGTGTTAATGGGTCATCTATAGATGCAATAACGATACTATCGTTGTTCAATATTTTACAATCAAAATTTTTATCCACTTTAAAACCGATGGTATTAAGGTTCCAATTATTGCTATTCTCTATAAAACCCAATATTTTTGTTTCTTGTGTTTCTACTAAATTACTCGTGCTTATTACAGCAATATAATTTGAATCTCTAATATCTTCTTGTGGAGTGTAAAAATCTTCTATTTTAGCTTCTAAAGCATTAGCTATTAAAATTGCATGATACAAAGAAGGGCTTACTTGTCCGTTTTTAATTCTATTAATTGCCGATTGACTGATTTGAGTTATTTTACTTAATTCATTTTCACTAATGGAGCTGGTAGCCATTAACTGCCGCATATTAAACGAAAATTTTTTCTTTAGTTGTTCTTCAGAAATAATAGACATAATTTTTATTTACCCTTTACAGGGTACCCCATAAAGGGTAAAATAATTTCGATGATACTTTAGTTTACATCAAACGCTTAATAATTGGCTATTCATAGATATGTTTTGTGAATAAACATTATCAAAATCATGTTTTTTACAGGGAGTAAAAATTGGATTCGGAAATCAATAATAAAAAGTATCCAAAAGTTTATATTTCTTTCCAACTTTCAGAACAGGCTAACAAACTTTTATCTGAATCTTGTATGAGATCTGGAAGAAAAAAGCTTCCAGAAGCGGCATTACGTCTTGAAGATCACCTCATACGATACCGCTCTATCTCCGAATTAAATCAAACAATCCCAAACCAATCAGAAGCAATGGACGCAGATCATGGCAGTACTTCGAATTCATAAAAAACAACAAAACTTTGTAATTCTCGATAAGACGTGTCTGAATGATGACTCCTTATCATGGGGGGCTAAAGGACTACATGCCTATCTGATGTCATTACCTGATGATTGGAAGGTGCGGGTTTCTGATTTAAGAGAAAGGGCTACAAATGGAAGGGATGCAGTTCGAGGATTCCTTGGCGAATTAGAACAAGCCGGCTATATTCAAAAATCTGCTTGCCGAGATGATGCAAGTGGTCGTTTTGGTGGGATTGAGTACTTTGTTTTAGAAATTCCAGAGCGCCAAAATCCCGGTAGAATCCCAGAGCCTGAAAAGCCGTCTTCGGTAAAAAATGAGCAAACAACACCGAGCCCTGAAAACCCGTCTCCGGTAAGCCCGGCGACTGGCAATCCGACGCCGGAAAATCCGACACTAATAAATATTAATAGAATAAGTAATAAGAAACTAAATAATAAAACAGCAGCAGCAAGCAATAGTGCTCCGGGTAAAGCATCGACTATTCACGCTCAACCACAAGCTGCTGCTGTTCTTTTTTCTCAATCATCAAATCATGAAGAAAAACCATTTGCTAAAGTCGTTAAAGAACAACCTCCAGTTGACCGCTTATCGCAAGAGGATGCATTGATTGGCACTGAACTTACTCAAGCCCAGAAACACCGTGTAACCTGCCTGGTTAAAAGCCTCAATTTTTCGCAAAAAGAAGATTTAAGTGCAGAGATTGAATTTTGTTTGCTTAATCCCAAGCATTTCACTGCCTGTGGTAATGACTTTAGTCGAAAACTCAATGCCATTCGTGGGGTCATTTTGAGGGGAGGTTGGCAAACACCTGCGGGTATGCTGCGCGACGTTTCCACAACGAAAAAATCAAACACTTCAATTGTGAAGCAACTTGAAAATGAACTTAAGGAGGCACATGCCGAAGTCAGTCATTTTCAAAAGTTGCTTACAACTGCCAGGGAACATACACGAGCCCATTTTGAAACGATTATTAACCAGGCTAAAAACAAAATTCATGACATTGAAGCACAGTTAAGACAAGTGATGTCTTCACAACAAGAGGCACCCTGTTGAGAACCTCTGGGGTGATTCGGGTACAGAAAAGAAAAAAGATAAGGAATAGCATGAAAAAAAACAGCAGAAAGTTATTCAAAGTGTTCGCAGTAAGTTCCGCAGCAGTGATAACAGGTTGTGCTGCAACACAAACAGCATTAGAGCATAGGTCACTGCAAGTCAGTACGAAGCAAAGTGAGACTATCTTTTTAGATCCTGTTTCTAAAGCGCAGAAAACAGTGTATGTGTCAGTGAAAAACACATCAGATGAAGAAATCAATATCGCGCCACAATTAAAAACAACCTTGATGAAACATGACTACACGGTAGTCAATAATCCAGGTTCGGCGCACTACCTATTGCAAGCTAATGTGCTCAAAGTGGGTAAGATGAGTGTTGCTGCAAGTCAATCTGCACTTGGTGGCGGCTATGGTTCAGTGATTGCAGGTGCTGTGGCAGGAACAGCTGCGGGAAGCTTAACCCACACAGGGACGGGAATGATTGCTGGGGGTCTTGCGGGTGGTCTTGTGGGTTTGGCTGCGGACTCGTTAGTGAAAGACGTCAATTACACCATGATCACTGACATTCAAATCAGCGAGAAAGTAGGGAAGGGGGTTAAGGTAAACGAACACTTCCAATCACGTTTAAAAAATGGAAATAGCACAATGACCTCTCAAACCTATTCGCGCAACACGCAATATCAGCGTTATAGAACACGTGTCGTTTCCAATGCAGACAAGGTCAATTTGAAGTTTGCCGATGCCAGGGGGGCATTAGAACAAGGATTAGTTAAAGTCATTTCGGGAATATTCTAATGACCCACCCAATCTAAACGACGATTTAATTCGCAAAACTTATAACTTTAATTGGTGTTAAAAATTAGGCCATCCAAGTGCTTAAGGGATTTGTACAACCTAAAAACGGAGAAAACAATGAAAGTAGGTAAAAAAAGATTCAGTTTGATGAACAGAGTAAGCTCAGCTCTTGTCGTTTTTTTGCTGTCAAAAAACGTACTGGCAAATGATTTATTGGCAAAAGCTTTGGAAGGGGATGTCAAAGATTCATTAGGAAGTGGCTCCATGTTTTGGAAAGTTTTTATTTTAGTAGACATCATTTTAGCCACCGCCATGGCTGTGAAGAGTAAAAATCCTATGGTGTTTGTTGGAGTAACTGCTGTTGCTTTTATTCCAGCCTTTTTACTTAAAACGTTTGTATTTTGAGAGGAAGGGAAGAATGAGCAACATGAACTATCAATTCTTAAACCATATTGATGCGCCTAAGAGAATCTTAACGTTAACCATGGACGAACTGGTGGTGGCAGGTATTGGTTTTATGTTGCTCATCATCTCGAATCAAAAAATATTGGTTTCTCTATTTGGATTAAGTTTGTTAAGTGGGTTGCGGTATTTGAAGAAAGGGGAGGGTCCCAAAGCCCTCTTAGTGTTGGCTTACTGGTCTTTGCCAAGCATGGTTACCCAGTTTTTTCTGCCCAAACTCCCTTTATCCCACCAACGTGTGTATGTGGCTTAAGGAGAAAAAAATGGATTTTAAAAGTTATCAAAGCCGCCTAAGCCAACTCTCTGCACGATTTAACTTAATGGTGGTTCTGGTGTTTGGTCTTTTAGTTTCTAATGTCTTGTTGTCCTGCTTTCTTAATAAGGCCTGGAACCATCATACCATCGAAGTAACGCCATTTTCTGGAAATCCGGGTTATTTTAAATCAGCAACCCGTGTCGACGGCCATTA
The DNA here is from genome assembly GCF_000236165.1 of Fluoribacter dumoffii NY 23. Lineage (NCBI taxonomy): Bacteria > Pseudomonadati > Pseudomonadota > Gammaproteobacteria > Legionellales > Legionellaceae > Fluoribacter > Fluoribacter dumoffii. The sequence goes on from NZ_CM001374.1 coordinate 7,948, forward strand.
CCTAAGTCTGATGGCAGAAAATTTCGTTAATGAGCGTTTAAATGTGACGCCTGAAACGGTTGATGCCAACCACAAGCGCTTACTGTCTTTTGTGAACCATCAAAAGTACACCCAGATACTTAGGCTTTTAACGAATGAGGCGAAAGTCATTAAAGCCAAAAAGATGTCTTCTACGTTTGATATCACCGAAATTAAAACGAACCCCAATCAACTTACCGCTGTTGTTTCTGGGGTATTGAAACGCTATGTGGGGCTTCAATCGCTAAGCGATGAACGTAAAACCTACCTCTTGCAGTTTCAATATAAAGACAGTCGCTTATCCATCATTAAGTTTTCGCCTTTTAAGGATTTCAATCATGCGTAAACCATTAAGTGTCGCATTAGCATTAATATCTACGATGACTATGGGAGCTAATAGTATCCCGGTGAAAGAGAATAGTGACATCGCATTGACGCTTTCTCAAAATAATTACAACCGCATTGTAGTGAAGAACGATAAAATCATAGAAGCAGTATTTCCACCCAATAGCATGGCCATCAAACGCGACGAGCAAGATGGTTCTGTTTATGTGATGTTGTCTGCGACTAATCCCTTTACTTTGTTTTTAACTACTGAGAAAGGCACGCATTTTTCTGTCACATTAAATGGTGAAGAGTCATTAGGCAAAACGATTGAGTTGGTTTCACCACCACAACCCAAAGTTGTCGCCTATCAAGCTAACACTATAAAAGAAAATACGAAAACGATAACTCAGGAGGCCGTACCCGAAGCAATTCTTGCTCTACTCACCCACATGGAGCAACATAAACCTTTTGCTGATGTGCGTATAAAACGTCAATTTGGAAAAGCACAGCGCTGGTCAAAAGGATTAACCCTCCTACCTAAAGAGTCCTGGGATGGTAAGCTTTTGAAGGGTGAAACCATCGAGTTATATAACAGGGGCAAGGAGCCTTTGGAGTTGTCTCAAGAATGGTTTGCGAAAGTTGGAACATTAGCGATTAAGTTCTCAAAGCCATCTATTGCGCCTGGTGAAAAAGCCATGTTGTATCGGGTTCAGGGAGTACGTCATGGCTAACTGGCAATGGAATAAAAAAGTTAAAGGGCGTCAAGTTCGTACCTTAATTGGAGTTGGATGCATCGTTTTCTTCATCATCGCCACGATGATTGTCTTGTTGGCAGAGGGTCATCCTAAAAAAACGACCACTACAAAAAATTCAGTCGATTTAACAGGAATTGTAGAGGATTCGTTTACCGATGCGGTTGCAGACCAAGCCTTGACCTCCCAGCAAACAGAACTTGAATCATTAAAAAAACAGATAGGTGAATTAACGCAAAACATTAAAGCTATGGGTGAAGCACATCAAAAAGAATTGCAAGCGCAGAAAGAAGAACTCACAGCACAAGTACACGCGCTGGCTTTAGCCAATCAGGAAAAACAAAGTCATTTGGAACACCAAAACAATCCTTCTGAATTAAACGAAGTACAAAACCCACAACTGTGGCATAACCCCAATACCTATGCCATGAACACGATGATGAATAGTGGCACTACTTTATCGGATGCAGCCCCTCGCATTCACACAGTCTCATTTCGACCTAAACGACGCATGAAAAAACCACACCCTAATTTTTATCTCAACCCTGCTCATTATGTTCCATCCAATACCTCAGTACGCGCAGTGATTTTAGGCGGTGCGGATGCCGATGCATCAGTGAATGGCCAGTCGAAAAACAATGGCGTGATGCTCTTTAAATTTTTGGAAGATGGCACATTGCCTAATGGCCAGCGTTCACGCTTAAGAGGGTGTCGCGTCAGCGCCAATTCCTACGGAGATATTTCCAGTGAGCGTGCGTTTGCCACATTGTATCGTCTGTCGTGTGCTCATCCTGGCCAGCCCATTATTGATAAGGAGGTTACTGGGTGGGTGTTTTTCAATGGCAAGGTTGGAATTAAAGGCAAGCCTTTGATGCGAGATAACAAGGTCATGACTTGGGCGGGTGTAAGTGGTGCCTTATCTGGAGTTGCCTCTGCTGCACAATACGCCCAAAGCGTCCAAGCCATTGGACCGTATGGCGCAACATCAGTTGTACCCAGCAGTCAAATCGCGCCCTTTGCAGCCTATGGAGGTGCCTCCAAAGCAGCAGATACCTTGTCGGCATACTATGTCAAACGCGCAGAGCAATACCATCCTGTCATTCAAGTAGGCTCGGGCAATGTAGTCACCGTGGTCTTTAAAGACGGATTTTACTTAGAGCCCGATGAAGATAAGAGTCAGCACGCAATGAATCAAGTAAAAGCCCAACACGAAACACAAGGATTGATTGCATCTCAAGACGAAAATCCAACTTCTGAGATGAACTTTACAGTTCCTCCCGAAGTCTTGGGGCGTATTGAGCGCCTAAATACCTTAAATCGAAATGAAACAGGAGGTTTACGATGAGGTCTGGTTTACTTTGTTTCATTTCAATACTGAGCGCATTGCTTACAGGATGCAGTACGATGAACTCCAATTTCAGTTGTAATGCTACAGCGGGGGATAGTTGTTTAACAATCGAGCAGGTCGATGCCATGACCCGTTTCGCCGATGATGCAAAACCCAATTCTGTAAGACGCGGCATGATGAAAGCAGAACACACTATCCCAAACCACCAAGGGAAAATCATCCAACAAAATAACAGTCAATCGTTGTGGGTTGCAACACGCCTTAAGGAGCAATCATGGGTTTAGACTTCACTGTTTGGCGTGATAAAGCGCGTCATTTATTGCATCGAACCAGCCAGATGCTTGGAGAAACTTCAGGAATTAAACCCGCATCTCTTAGTGCGCAGGGTCAAGCGCATGAGTCAATAACCATGGATTTACCCTCTATTAAAGGGCTTTTACCTTATGAAACGGTGAACGAAGCCGGTTTTTTTGTTAATCGCAATTCGATGGGTTTTGGTTTACAGCTTTCGCCGATGTCTGGTGCCGATGAGTCATTAATGAACAGTCTGGCGCAACTTTTTAAAAACAAGCTGACGGTTGATACGGATTGCACCGTATTGATGTACAAACACCCATGGCTTGAGGGGCGACTTGCCCAAAACTACGCGTCCATTTTAAAACAAGGCGGGATTTATGCCGAGCTTGCACGACTTAGCCTTAAATATCATCTGAATGCCATTAAAAAAGGATATAAAAATGGCCGTAACGTACCCGCGGGTTTAAGTGATTATTGTTGTTATCTTTTTATTTCCAGGCCAATGCAATCCGATGTCGAAGAACAGCTTCAGCTGTTGCAAGCCGATTTTGAATCAGAACTTAAAGTGTCAGGATTTGGGTTTAGGCGACTTGAGGCAGATGAGTTTAAGATATTGATGCGTGCATTAATTTCGCCTGATTTCAACACGCTCTCTTGGCCAGTAATTAATGAATCCAATGGATTGATTGCAGAGTCCATACCCACTCCCTCCACGGTAATCGAAATTGAAGATGAAGCAATCGGGGTCTCCCTTGCTGATTTAAAAGGAGAGAGTCAAAGAACACGCATTGTGAATTGTGAGGTGAGTAGCTATCCGAGTAAGCCATTTGCTCTGTGGCAAACACCGGATTTGTTCGCTAATCTGTTGGATACGGAGCAGGGCATTCAATGTCCCTTTTTGATTTCTTTTACTATTCGAGGCGTGAATCAGGAAAAGATGAAGGCAAAAGCAAAAGCTCGTGCAAAATCCCTAAGCGCCAATAACAATGCGGTTCAATCCTTTATCAATCCCTCCATTCGTGAAGAAACAGCCGAATGGCAGTTGGTGCATGAGCACGCATCCAAGGGCGAATTGCATCTTTTGCCTTCCTTTTACAATGTCGTGCTGTATACCACTGAAAGCAAAGAACGCGAGCATGTTGCCAAATCGATTGCGAGTTTCAGGCATTTAGGATTTACGCTCACTCAAAGTCGTTGCAAACAATGGTTGCGATTTTTAGGCAGTCTTCCTTTTATGCTCACGGAGGGACTTTTTTCAAGCCTTGAGCTGTTGGGTATGACTAAAAAACTAAGCCATTTCAATGTCGCAAATCTTCTGCCTGTTGTTGCGGATTTTAAGGGCGCAGGGCAGGGGCTCATTGTACCTACGTACCGGCATCAACTGTTTTATTTAAATACCTTTGATGACAGGGCATTGCCGATTACCAATTTCAATCGCCTCACCGTGGCTTCTACAGGCGCTGGTAAATCCTTCTTTGAACAGGCGCAAATTTTAGACGGATTATCACGGGGACAGCAGATTTTTGTCATTGATTTAGGCGGCTCCTACAAGCATCTATGTAAGATGGTGGGTGGCAGCTATATTGATGCATCCACACTGGCGCTTAATCCATTTACGCTGTTTGATTTTGATGGGATGACGGAGATTAATGGGCAGGCACTCAATGATTCCATTCAAATTAGGGATTTGTTGGCGATTATGGCAAGCCCTCATGAGGCTTTAGGAGAAGTACAAAAGGCGTGGCTTTTGGATGCCGTGACCGAATGTTGGAAAGTGCATGGCAGGCGCGCCAAAATGGACGATGTGTTGAGCGCGCTTCAAAGGATGTTAAAAAGGCCTCAATTTCAAGGGGACCAAAGGCTTAAGGATTTAACAGTTTTGCTCGGCAAATATGGGAGTCAAGGAATATACGGCCATCTATTTAACAGTGAAACCCCTCTGTTGAACAGTTCCGATTTCGTGGTTCTGGAAATGGGCGAGCTGGAATCCAATCCAGAACTTCTGACCATTGTCATGTTTGTGATGATTGTGATTATTCAGGGGCAATTTTACCACTCACATAGAAAACGGGAAAAACGCTGCGTCATTGATGAGGCCTGGCGGTTTTTGGCGCGTGGTTCAAATCCTGTGTGCGCAAGCTTCATCGAGCAGGGTTTTCGTACCGCAAGAAAACATAGGGGTGGTTTTGCAGTGATTACCCAGAATCTTCTAGATACCATGAACACCATTCAGGGGCGTGCGATTGCGGCAAGTAGTGATACTAAAATCATGATGCGGCAGGGTTCGTTAAAGCACTACCTGGAGGAGAATCCAAAGCATTTTAGCCCGCTTGAAGCACGTGTCGTTGAATCCTTTGGGGAGGCAAAAACGCAAGGATTTTCCAATCTGATGATTCAATTTGGAAATGTCACTACCTTTCATCGTTATTTTTGCGATCCGTTTTCCAGAGTGCTTTTTTCTACCTCAGGCGAAGAGGTGAGTGACATTGAATCATTAACAAACCAAGGTGTCACGCTAAGCGATGCAATCCAGTGCGTGGCGCAAAAATACTATGGGGAGGAATTATGCGATTAATCCCTATTACTGCGAGTTTTGTATTAGCAATCTTTGGTTTTTTTATCGTTTCTTATGGTGTTAAGCCTAAAGAAGCGATTGTCATTTTTAATAAAGAGGAAGTTCTGAGCCAATTCATTCGCCAATTGGCAGAAATAAAGGCGACTGAATCTCAGGTGGAGCAATCCACAAGAAGATTTAATGCGTTACTTAATAAGGTATTGGTCGAGCTTGCACAGCAAAAAAAGGTCATCATTTTAAGAAAGAATGATGTTTTTGCTGGAGGTATTGATATCACCGATGAGGTGCGGATTAGGTTAAGTCACGCCATGAGGAATAAATCGTGAACATCCTATGTTGCTTGATTCTTCTTATGATTTCCATGGGTCAGATTCATGCCAAATCCTTTGGAGTGATTGGCGAGGTTTTTCCTGTGGCTGAAAAGAGCTTTTTAAAGATCATTGAAGAGCGATTGACGGCTTTGAATGATAGTGGAGCGCTTGAGGCGATGAACCAGCGCTGGATTCAAACGGCAGCCGAGCATGCAAACAGGCCATCAGCCTTAAATCTTCCACGCACCAATCATTCAATAACACATCATTACGTGCCCGAAATCACTTTAAGCCAAGACATACGCGATGAGCGAGGTCGTGTTTTGTATGTACGCGGTACCCATGTGAATGCACTGTCGCAGTTACCTTCCTATCAACCCTGTTGGTTATTCTTTAATGCGGATGATGAAGCGCAGATAAATTGGGCTCAGCTTCAAAAAACAAGCTGTTCGAATCCTAAATTGATTCTGACGGGTGGCGCCATCAATGCCGCCGAAAAAAAGCTGCACTCAGTCATTTATTTCGACCAGGCTGGAAAAATTACGAGACAGCTTCATATCGCTCACGTTCCGGCAATCGTTACTCGCAAAGGCAATCGTCTTGTCATTGTCGAGCACGCAATCAAGGAGAATGGCGATGTCCTTTAGAGTCTTTTTATTCGCAATTCTCTTCGTTTTTTCTTATCCGGGATGGAGCAAGCAATGTACCGGACATTTCGTCAATCCCATTCGTGATGTGTGTTGGCGATGCTTATTTCCTTTGTCGATAGGCAACATTAAGGTAGTGAATTCATCCCTTCCCGATACCGAAAATGCAGCAAGTCCTATAGGGGTATGTCCGAGTCCTATGGGGCTACGCGTGGGATTGAATATTGGCTTTTGGGAGCCTGTGGCGCTCACCGATGTCACCGACACCCCTTATTGTCTTGTGAATCTTGGAGGCATCAAACTCAATTTGGGTTTAAAACAGAGCAGGGGAGGGCGTCATGTGGTTGGTAATGGCCAACAGCGTGCGTTTTTTCACGTCCATTGGTATAAATACCCGCTTATGAGCTGGCTTAATCTCATCACTTCAGTGGGTTGTATGCAAGGAGGGGATTTTGATATTGCCTACCTCACGGAACTTGACCCTACCTGGCAAGACTCTGAAATGAGCTTTGTATTAAGTCCTGAGTCGGTGTTGTTTGGCAACCCTGTGGCAGCAAGTTCTTGTGCTGCTGATGCGCTGTCCTCAACATTGACCAAGAAGCCAATAGACAGTCTTTTTTGGTGTGCAGGTAGTCAAGGAACTCATTATCCGCTGACAGGGCATGTACATGCGCCTATTTCTCCGGTGCAAACGGCACTTTTATTGACTGAACGTATGAACTACAAAATGCACCGTGAATTGTTAGTGTCTGATTCGAGTGCCGCATCGGGTGCGATTTGCAAAGAACATCACTATTCAGCAACCCCAAAATCGCGCTACCGCTATGAGATGGTGAATCAGGTAGCTGATGGCAAACATTGCTACCCAGGGGGTTTAAGCACTTTGGCTTGGGAGTTTGGAAAAATTAAACCGCATACGCCCGACCAATATGGGTTTTTAGTATGGCGAAAGAGGAATTGCACCTTTCTTTAAACGGAGATTTAAATGGTTAAAAAAGGATTTTTTTTATTACTCGGATGTCTTGCCAATACAGTACTTTTTGCCGCAACGGTATCGGTATTTGTCAGTTTTTCCATGCCGGGTAGGCTATTGGAGGAGACTCTCAAAGAAAGCAGCCGTTTACACATCCCCGCCTATTTAAATGGACTGCATCACAATTCAATGAAGGATACCGCACTGAAGGTTATGGAGTTGAGCCAGCGAATCCCCGACTTAAATTTGGCCATTGACCCCACCTTATTTGAACGGTTTGGCATTCAGCAAGTACCCGCTTTGGTCGTGGCAGAGGAGAAGAAGTTTGATGTGATTTACGGCCATTTAACGCTCCAAGAAGGATTATCGCGGATTGCAGGACATGGGGAAACCCACTTTACCCTGCATGATGCTCGGAGGATAAGCAGTGAGTAAATTCATTCTCATTTTGTTTTCATCTCTATTCATTACCGCGGGATTCGCTCAAACTCCAGCCGATGCAATAAAAGCACGTGAGCAAGCGTTGCAGGCTTTAAATGGATTTAATCCTGCCAACGTATTGAAGGGGTATACGCAAAATCCAGAAGAGACAGGTCTTCTCCCACAAGAAGGATCGGACACTTTGTCCTCTTCAGGCTTAAACGCACTGGCCAACAATCCGGATGCTTTAGAGGTGTATCAACATGCAGGAACCCGCACGAAGGGACGCTACAATCCGAATAGCCCTGAGATGCGTTACGCTGAGAAATTGCTTGAACATCCAGAAGATGCGGTAAATGGCGTCTGCTATAAAGAACCAGGATTCTGTGAATCAACGCATGAGACCAAAACTTGCGAAGAAACCGTGGGCTACAAAAATATCGCCTGTGGCGAAGCCCTTAAGGTAACGCTAAAACCGCTGACGCAACAATTTACTCGCGAAGTCATGTTTCCTCGCGGAAGTGCAACCTTTAATTTAACCCAATGTGGCAAACATAATAAAGGATGCAGTCAAGCAAATCTTGCCGAAATAAAGCCTTCTTGTGAAGCATTAAACCTTGTAGTGATGTATCACAATAAAGTGCTGCAACTCATAAAAAATCCTACCTGCAAAGACCCCACAGTGACGGTATCTTTAGGAAAAATAATTAAGGCAGCGGTACCTCTTAAGATGACGTTAACACAACAGGTAAGTGAAGAGTCTTGGGCTACTCAAGCCTGTGAAAAAAAACCTTCGGATTCCTGTATTTTAACGAACACCAATTCATGTGTTGACCCTAATGCCACAAAAATCATTGAGGGCATTGCCATTACCAGACCGTGCTGGGGTCATACGTCAAACTATCAATGCTCTTATTTAGAAAAAAGTTATTGCATGCCTTTGTTGCAAGCCGGCTGTTCGCAAGTGGGTTCGCAGTGTCTTAATGCATCCAATGGATTGTGTACCCGTTTCTTACAAACATTTTCCTGTATGAATCAGGTGTGTTTTCCAGAAAAAACCATTTGTCCTGACAAAATACCCTGCAGCGATGGATCGTGTGACGTGTCATTTGAGGAAGAAAGTGATGATGCGGCGGAGGGATTATCACGCCTAGGGGCTTTGGCTGGTGTGGCATCCGATGTTGCAACCAAGCAAGTTCGTAGTGGCGTGCCTGCCATTTTTACCGGAACCAATTCAACCTGTCGCAAAGTGGTTGCCAATACACGTAATTGTTGTCATGGCAGCCACCAAATGACTCATTGCAGTGACGATGAGAAGCGGCTTGCCAAAGCAAAGGAAGAGGAAAGGGCATATAAAGTCGGAACTTTTTGTGCTTTAAAAAAGCTAGGGCTTTGTTTGGAAGAAAAGGAGTCGTGGTGTGTTTTCCCCACAAAATTGGCTTCTATTCTGCAAATTCAAGGACGTTTTTATCAGTTAGGCATTCACTTTGGTTGGGCAAAAGATGAAGACAACAAAGCCAATTGCCGTGGTATTACCCCAGAAGAACTGGAACGTATTAATTTCTCTGCTCTCGATTTATCCCCCATTACCCAAGAGCTCATGAATCGTAAAGTACTGCCAGATGATGGGCAAGTCTCTGCAGTCAATCAGTCCCATATCGAGCGCTTAAAACAGATGGGGCGTGCACATGATTAAATGGGGCGTTTTTCTTTTGATAGTATTCCTTAATCCTCTGACCGTGTTCGCCGAGAAACCGGTCGGTTTTCTTTGGTACAGCATCGAAAAGGAACAGAAAAAGACAAAACGACCAAGTCCACGAGGCACTTCCTTTAACCAACTTAGTTTTACTGAACGCGATGCGGTACTTCGTTTTTATACTATGGAAGCTTTGCATAAGGCACGGTACACCAAAAAGGTCGAGGACATGCGCGTATTTTTAAGCCTACAAGATTATTGGCTTAAAGAATCCTCACGATTTAAATCGTTGTTTCAACAAACGATGTTGGCACATCCTGAATATGATTACGCGGTGACTCATCCAACCTCCAATCTTGGTGCAAAAATCACCGATGAGGTGCGCGAATCCCAAACCGTAGAAATTATAAACCGATTGTCCAAAACGCATGGTTTGTTGTTTTTCTATCGTGGGAAAAGTCCTTATGACTTGAAACAAATCCCTATTATTGTTGATTTTTGCAGGCGTTTCCATATTCCAATGTTGCCGGTTAGTGTTGATGGCATCACATCTTCCGAACTAAAGGATTCCCGGATGGATAATGGGCAAGCCAACCGACTGGGTGTCCGCTATTTTCCTGCATTACTTTTGGTTAATCCTCGAAACCAACGTGTTTCACCCGTGGCATATGGACTAACCACTCAAGATGTCTTGATGGAACGCATCAAACAAGTGGCAACCCAATTTAAAGGAGACGAATGATGAAGGCACGCATATTATGGGGATTGGCTTTCGCTTTTATTGTTTCATGTACACAGGCCGAAGGGGCGAAGTGGCTTACCAACATGATTGCTGAGCAGAAGGGGGTATTCCAACATCAACGTGAAGAGTCGATCAATAAAAAAGGTAAGGGATTTTTTAGCACCCATGGATTGATTCTGTTTTATGGCAGCCAATGCCCACATTGCAAGCGGTTTGCACCGATATTACAAGGGTGGGCAAATCGTAATAAAGCAGAAGTCTTGCCTTTGTCGTTGGATAATCAACCGTTACCTGAATTTCCCAAATTTTTACCCGCGACTACTGAATGGATTAATGCTGCATTTGGTAGTAATGCCATCAATTACCCAGCACTTTTTGTGGTTAATCCTAAAACAAAAGCTTTATATCCGGTGGGATTTGGTTCAATGACAGACGCTGAACTCAATGACCGTATAACAACACTCATCCCTAAAATTAAGATGTATGAAAACAAGGGGATAATGTAATGAAAAAAGGTATTCTTACCCTGTGCTTATTGAGTTTTTTCTCCACTGTTCAGGCTAGTGTCAGCACCGATTTGGATAATTTTTTTAACGGGATGGGCTATGCATCTAATGTAACTTCGCCTGCTGCTTTTGAATCCCAAGCTGCAGGATTTTTTGGTGGTGGTTCACTGTATGTTCGTAATCAGGCTCGCCAATATCAATTAGTTCAATTGGATTTACCGAGTTATCGCACAGGGTGTGGTGGCATCGATTTATATACAGGGAGCATGAGTTTTTTGAGCAATCAGAAATTAGTGGATTTGGGAAAATCAGTGATGACTAATGCCGATGCTTATGCGGTAGATGTGATGTTAGCCTCTACGGTTCCTGAATTAAAACAAGTACGGGATTTCAATTTATACCTAGAGCAATTGGCTAATCATAGCAGCATTAATTCATGTCAGCTCGGTGAAAATCTGGTTGGAGGGATATGGCCAAAAACGGCGGCAAGCCAACAAAAAATCTGTAAAGACCAGGCTGCCATGGGAAAAGAGGGATTGTTTAGCGATTATGTTCAGGCTCGCATGGCCTGTTCGGGTAATGGCTTTGATAACGTGATGAATAAAGCATCTCAAGACCCGGAACGTAAAAAACAAGTAGTGTTAAATAAAAATCTCGTTTGGTACCTGTTGCAGGCCAAATCGTTTTTAAATAGTGACAGGGAGCTTGCTGAGATGGTAATGAGTCTAACAGGCACATTGATTATTGATAAAGAGGGCAAGGTGACCAATGTGCCTTCATTGGCGGATAACGCTGATTTAATTAATGCACTGATTGGACTAGGAAATGGTGCTCGAACTGCGAAAATTTGGCGCTGTAAGGATGCTGGAAGCAACAGCCAGTGCATGCAGGTGGGTTTACAGGATATCACCATTCCAGAAACTTCAACGCTTACCTATAAAGTACGTGAGATTATTCGCACCATAAATACAAAGCTCATTAATGATGAAAAACCCGGCAATCGAGAGCTTAATTTTTTAAGCATGACCTCACTGCCTGTGATGAAGTTTTTGTCGGTGTTAAACAGCATGCACACAGGCCGCAGTGCCGTAGACATTGAAGAATACTCGATGCTAATCGCCCAGGATTTGTTAACGAATTACCTCACTGAATTACTGCGTGAGGTCAGCGTGGCAACGGCAGGTTCTGAGTTAAATACCGATTTAGTCAAAGAAATTCAAAAGCGCATCAATGAGGCCACCACGTGCGTGGCTTCCATTGATCCAAAGGTAGGCCACAAACTACAAGAAAAGCTCATGCTGATTCAACGCATGGCGCAAATTGAAAAACAGGTAGCCTCGCAAATGAACAGTACAGCGGGTTAAGGAGAGGTTCATGATAACGATTCATGTTTTGGCTGGTGGTGAATTATTCCAGCATGTTTTAAATGTGATAACAGCCTTTATGAAGCAGGACAGTTTTTTCGGGTTGTTACGCATTACCGCTTTAATTGGCATAGTCATGGCAGCAGTTGGTTTTCTGAAAACTCGTGACCCAATGGCTTTTGCACGCTGGTTTTTAGGTTATGTGTTGTTTGTAAATGTGGTGTTATTGCCCAAAACCTCCGTGCTGATTGATGACATTTCTTCGCAAACGCCGAAACTTGTAGATAATGTGCCTGTGGTATTTGCGTTAAGCGCCAGTTTAGTCACAACCATTGGCTATGGTTTGGCGCAATCCTACGATGCATTACTTACCATGCCTGATGATTTGCACTACACCAAAACCGGTGCATTATTTGGTTCACGCCTGATTTCTGCTTCAACCTCATTTCGCATTAAAGACCCAGTGCTTAAAGAGGAGATTAATGAGTACTTTCGAGCGTGTGTGGTAGGAGACATTCGGTTAAATCGGAAGTACAGTGTCGGTGATTTAGCTCATTCCACGGACATTTGGAATCTTATCACCGCAAAAGCTTCACCTCTTCGCATGATTTCGGTGAATGGTAAATTAGTGACTTGCCAGGAGGCTTCAAAACCTGATGGGCAATACAGTTTGCGCAAAAAACTGGATGCTGAAATTAAAAAAGCCTACACGTTTTTTGGGGTGAATTTATTTGGTAAGCCTAAGAATACCACCTATGAAGCGTTATTTAGCACTCATCTTAAATCAGCCTTTGATTATTACCAGGGGTTAACTGATTCTTCCAGTAATATTTTTTTACAAAGCATGATGATTAATGCGATGAGCGATGGTGTAGCGCATTATCAAGCGTTTACGGATGCAACCGCAGGAATTGTGAACCAACAATTTACAAAATCCCAGGTACAACACCGTTGGAGTTGGGAAGTGTTAGGGCAAAAAGCGTTGTGGATTTTACCGATTACTCACACCTGCCTCACTCTATTATTGTTTGGTGTGTTTCCCCTAATTATTGCTTTAACCACATTGCCAGGCGGGATACGAATTCTTTATGGCTATATGCAGTTTTTCATGTCGCTGCAATTTTGGCCGGTGCTTTTTGCAATTCTTAATGCAGGCATGACCATTTATGGTGCTTCATCATCGGCTGAATATGGCCAGTTTACCATGGTTAATCTTGATAAGATTGATGAATTGCATGCGGATATTGAAGGCAGCTGCGGTTATTTGATGATGCTCATTCCTTTTTTATCCCATGGTTTAGTCTCCAATTTAGGCGGAGCATTCAGTAATCTCGCAACCAGCATGATGAGTCATATGCAAGGCTCCAGCATGTCAGTGGCAGGGGAGGCGGCTAGCGGCTCTTTTGGTCTTGGTCAAACCAGCTTCTATAATACAACAGCCAATAATTTCTCGGCGAATAAACATGATTCCAATTGGACGCATATGCATGGTATGCACACGGAGCAATTGGAAAGTGGTGTCTTAAAAACATTGACCGGCAGCGGCGAGGCTGTTTTTGATGTCAGTCCTGGCATGACTAAAAGTCATATTCATATTGCCGATGCCAAGGCATTAACAGGCTCATTGAACCAGGCGTATGAGCAATCAACTCAAACAGCTGCCAATGAAAGTAAAGCGTATCAATCCGCCCTAAGTAATTTTGCTCATCGCGCACTAGCACTGGCTCAATTATCAGGACACGATATGCGTCTTGGCGATGGAATCAGTTCTTCCGATTCAGCTCACTATTCCAGTGCGCTCTCTCAAATGTCACGGATTGCCGAGGATGTTGCCCATCGTAACGGCATAAGCAAAGAAGATGCCTTTGCGGCGATGACCAGTGGCGGGCATGGGATTTCAGGTGGGGTTGATCTTCAAAAAAGTATTGCCGGAAAAATCTTTGGTATTAAAGGCGGATGGGATGCTCATATTAAATACGAACGAGCATCAACTAATGCCTATCGTGCGCATGAGGGTTATGACAAGGTGGTTTCTGCCCAAGAAGCGGAGGATTTTAATAAAGCAAGCCAATATGTGGCCCAATTTGCTAGAACCCATCATTTTGATGATAGTCATTCCGAGGCAGCATCGCTATCTAATCAAATGGGAGTTGATATCAGAGAGGCTGAAAATAGAAGCCATAACTATGATGTATCGCATACTCGCGCTATGCGAATTGCAGAGGCCAAACACTATGTAGAATCAAAATCGGAGCAAATTACAGCCGATCTCAATCAAGCGTTTCCATCTTTTGTTGCATCGAAGGTGGGTGGTTCTCATCGCGATGAATTGTTTGCACGCCCCGGAGATATGAGTTCAATACAAGAGTTAGAAGGATTGGCCGGTGCCTTTGTTACTACCAAGCGCGAACAATTAATCGCTGAATTTAGGCCGAAAGAATCGTCTTTTTCAATGGATGCCTTTTATCAGAATGAAAGCCAATCCTTAAACCAGAAGAGCAATAACATTGGTACGAATTATCAAAAAAATCATGATGCGTTAACCGATAGCGCCAAACCATTGAGTGTTGGTATTGCTGATAATAGGAAAAATAACTTAGTGAATCAGGTGGATGAAAAAGTAAATGATATTCAGAGCACGCATCAAAATACTGTAGAGCTAAGTCCACCCGATCATATTTTAAAAACTAAAGCTGATCGAATGAACAAATACAAAGAAAAAGAATCCGATGGGAAGTATGATGCTAAAACTGGAGTTATCCCAGGACATGCCGTGGATAAAGGGAAAGACACTCTAAAAGAGCTATTTGAAGGAGATAAATGACATGACAATCGATTTAAAAAAAGCACTGGCAATGGATTTAGAGACGCTAAGACATCTGGATCTAGGTATTATTTCCGCAGGAGCGTATTACAAACGCTTGTTTGCAAGCTGGTTCTTTTTATTTGTTTTGCTCCTGACGATTCAATCTGCAGCCTGTTTTTTTGCCGTTCGAATCAATGCCTGGGACTATGCGCCCCATGCTGAGCGGTGGGAAAAATCCAATATGGAAGATGCTAATAGGGAAGAGTCTACGCTACACAGTTCATCCAGTCTTTATGATTTGGGACAGCAGTTTCCTGATGCCAGTCAGGAAGAGCTTAAAATGATCCAAAAAGAAAAGGAGCGCAAATGGCAAGAAGGTTTTCTTAGGCGCAAGAAAGAACGTGAACTCAAATATGAAGAGGCACGCCTTGATGAGCATGCCTTGCTAAGAGCAAAAATGGTGTTTGGCGTGTTTTTTTCATCATTGCTGATGTCGCTGTTTGGTCTGGGTTTCATTAAAAATTACATCATTTTCAAACTCCAAATTAGCCCAAAGCTTCAAACAGGCACCTACCTTGTTCAAAAAACGCAATGGGCTCTCGCAGGATTCTTTTTTATTTTTGGAATGTTCGCGTTTCTTTTTATTCCGCTCTTTGAACAGGATGTCGTATTTTTTTCCGCCATACCCTGTTTGATCCTAGCAGCCATTGCAACCAGCATTGCTGTTAATATGGAGGCCAGCCGAATCGGGGTGAGTATCCTATCAAAAGCTATTTCCGATTACTTCCGTAAAGAAAAAAACGAGATTTCCAATGCGTAAACAACCTAATTTCAAGCATTACACACGTGGCGGGATAATTAGTTTTCACAACGTTCGTATGTGGGATCAAATTACGCTTACATTAATGTTTCTCTGTCTTTTTCTTTGGGTAATACTTACCGGAATTATCACCTGGTTAGTTATCTCCGCGGAGAATCTACACCAAGCAATAGCTTATTACTATGCTCTTTTTTTGAGTTTAGTAGGACAAAAACACACCTTTGCTCTTTCGTTTCATGGTAAAGAGTATCACCAATCAGTAGAAGCCATTCTTCACTATCCTTATTATGCAGAGAATGCTAAGCACGTGATCAATTCATTGGGTAGAGCAACACTGAGTGCATTTGCTGTAGCGTTTCTGTCAGGGTTAGGGATTGCCATTTACTTCATTAAACGGGGGAAAGAGCAGAGCGAAAGTCAATTTGTTCGAGGCAGCCAACTCAAAAATTCAAATGAGGTGAAAAAACAAATTCTTCATGATAAAGCGCATTCTGATATTACGATTGATACATTTCCCCTTATCAAAGACAGTGAAGTCCAGCATGTGCTGGTACATGGAACTGTAGGCACCGGAAAAAGCCAGCTCATTATGAAAATAATGGATTGTCTTCGTAAAAGAGGCGATCGGGTGATCGTCTACGATAAAGGGTGTTCGTTTATTCCTCATTATTACCAAGACGATTCAGATGTCATTTTAAATCCCTTCGATAAGCGTTGTGCCAATTGGGATATGTGGTTAGAGGCACCTCGTGACTCGGATTTTGAAAATATGGCCGAAAGCTCAATTCCCATGCACGGAGAATCTGATCCCTTTTGGGTTAATGCCTCACGAACTGTTTTTTCATGCTTAGGATCCGTGATGCGACATCATTCTGATCGCTCAGTTGAAAAACTATTAAAATTGATTTTAACCGATGAATTTTCTGATTTGGAAGAGTATTTACAAGGAACTCCCGCAGCAACCCTTGTCAGTAGTAAAATTGAGAAAACGGCTATTTCTATTCGTGCAACGCTTACCTCCTATTTGAAATCATTTTCGGCATTAGCGGATCTGAATCAGGAGGGAAAACCCCCTTTCTCTATTCGGGACTACATTCTTGATGAGCAACAAAAAGGGTGGCTTTTTATTTCATCCAATGGTGAAACGCATAAGTCACTCAAACCTTTAATTTCTATGTGGTTAGCCCAAGCCTCTTTGGCTCTTTTGAGCCTAGCGCCTGATAGAAACAGACGTATTTGGTTTATCTGTGATGAGTTGCCAAGCCTTCATAAATTGCCTCTGCTTGGTGAAACGATTGCCGAGGTACGCAAGTTTGGCGGTTGCTTTCTTCTTGGCATGCAAAGCTTTTCACAGCTTACCAAAGTCTATGGTCAGGCAGGAGGCAGAGAAATTTTTGATTTATTAAATACCCGCTTTTTCTTTCGTAGTCCGAGTAGCGATATGGCGCGTCTTGTGGCCTCGGAACTTGGTGAAGAAGAAATCGAGGAATCACGGGAAAATTATTCCTATGGCGCCAACAGTATTCGAGATGGGATTTCGTTAGGCGCACAACGAGTTACACGCCCCATAGTTTCCTATCCGCAAATTATGGAGCTTAAAGATTTGCACTGCTTTGTCCGTTTGCCAGGACACTATCCCATTACCCAGTTAACACTTGATTTAGGCTTTCGGACAATAAAAACCAATGGTTTTATTGAGCGCAATATGCCCACAACCTTTAATTTCTCTCAATTAACATCAATTGATGAGGATTGGGAATCGGGTACCGATGGTCATGTGGGGAGCAAGCAACCAAACAAGAACAAAATAAATGCAGAACATCTATGCATCGAGGAACTTAATCTTGAGTCTTTGTAGATTTTGCATCCAAGCAAGTTTCCGCTGGCACCATTGATTCATTACCAGTTTCGCTTGGATATGCGGAAAAATCAGAAGCCTGATTCAGCTTTTGGATGGGAATATCTTTTCTTGCTCGGCTTTAGTTAATTTGTTCCATGAGCGCATTAAAGCTTCTCCTGCGGCCAACTTCACTTTCATCTCTTTGGATGGCGCTGTTAAATAATGAAGCGTAAAACCGCTGACAACACCTCCTAATAATGCCGCAGATAGCAATAAGGCCGGGCTCCCTCGTCTTGAGCTTTTTTGTCGTGCTTGGTACCCCGTTAGTTCTTTACTCAATTGACACAACGAATTCATGCTGTGATTAATGGGTTCATAAGCAAAATCAGCCACTTCTTGGGCTATTGTTTGAGCGCTCTCGCGGATATTTTGTTTTAATTCGGTTTTAATACGCTCAATCACACTTTGTTTGCATGCTTTTTCAAAAGCTTCGAATTGAATCAGATGCTGCTCAAATTGCTTCACAGAATGTGCCATTTGGCCGGACGCCAGGGTAATGACTTCACGTTCTTCATTCATTTGCCCATAAAGCCCTTTTAACAAAAGAGTTACCGATTTAAGGGTTTGCACTGCTTCAAAAAATTCCTTATCAGCACCTTTTGGATACTCATTCGTTACCTTATTGGTTAATGTTACTTCGTCCTCTTCTCTATCCAACATGGCTCACCCTTATATGTCTAATTCTTTATCAATGATTCTTATCCGGTGCACTTCCTGCTCATTCCTTTTTATGAAGTGCTCTGCTTGCTTTGCAAACTCAGGATAATCCTTTTTAAATGCATTCATTAACTGAGAATCACCCGGTAATTGCCCCATTAAACGGACTAATTTATCTTGTTGCTCTGAAGTGAGTCGATTTTGTGCCAAAGCCTTACTGTAAGGCTCAAAAGAACGTGCTAATGATTTGGCTTGACGCTCAGCAATGGATAATAAACTATCGGCAATATGCAGGACTTGGCTTGGGTTTTCTTGCATAAACTGCTGCTCAAACGCATCAAGCTTTTGTTGCTCTTTTTGCACGTCTCTGCCCATCACCTGATTCATCAAGGATTCAAGAGAACGCTCTGATGTTTTGATGCGCTCAGATGAAATGGAAAGGGCAGGGGACTTATCCATAACAAGCCCGCGCTGTCGCGCAAATTCTCCCTGCATGTGGGTGTAATCTAATGTCACATCTTTCGCGCGATTTCTACTCAGGGCGTGAATGAGCTCTTTATCATGGGCAAAAACTTCGCGACTGACAAAGACATCACAGCTTCTACGATGGCGTGTCATCGCCACGTAGGTTGAATGGGCATCATAATGCGCTGTAGGTAAGACATACGCTCGGTCAACGGTCACCCCTTGTGCTTTATACACAGTAGCCGCATAGCCATGCTCCATGTGTTTGTAGTAATTGGTGTTTACCTGAACGATTTGTGGCTTTGAATTTAAATCATCACGGTCAAGAGCGACGGTGATGAGACCCGATTTGGCATCAATGCCTTGAATGGTACCTAAGGTGCCATTAATCACTGAAAGACTGTTTTCTCGTTTTAAGAAGTACACGCGGTCATTCACTGCAAAGGCGCGCTCCCCGCGCTCCATATTGAAAACAACATCCTCACCAAGTTGTCCGTCTTTTCGTTTCATCACACGCGCCATCTCATTGAGTTCTTTCACATCCTTGCGGGTGTAGGCAAGAATGATTTGAGAATCTGAGGGGCTTGCAATGCGCACATCGTTCCATTGCTCAATCAGAGCGTGTTTTGCATCATCTGTAGTTCCGAAACGATGAACATGGTCATGAGCATCATAAGCGAGAAGGGCTTTACCCACTGCGCCTTGGGCTAAATCCAAGGAAGCATCCACTTGCCAAGGGGTTGTTTGTCTTCGGATTTGATTGAGTTCAACGTACTGGTAATTTTCTGCAATCGCTCGAAACGATGCGCCGGCTTCAATGGCCTGCAGTTGCTGCCAGTCGCCCACCAATACCAGTTTTGCACCTGCTTGTTCGACCTCGCGTGTCAAACGCTCCATGGTACGAGAGCCCAACATTCCTGCTTCATCCACTACTAAAATATCACGTGACGTGAAATGAAACATGCCCTTATCCAGACGATAGAAGAGGCTGGCAATGGTACGTGATTCAATACCTGAGCTGTCCCTTAAATTAAGTGCGGCAATCCCCGATAAAGCCGCTCCGTGCACCCGGTATCCTGATTGCTCCCAGGTTTCGCGCGCAGCACCCAAGAGATAGCTTTTTCCTGTTCCGGCATAACCTAAAAGTGATTTTAAATCACCTCTCTGGGTTAAATAACGAAGCGCTGACTCTTGCTCTTCTGAAAGCGTTCGGCTTGATTGCGCAAGCATAATCGACTTCTCGCTTACTTCATGGCCTAAACGATGATGAAGCACATCGGATTGGTGCATCATTGAGGATTCTATGTGCAACATATTCTGTGTTGAGAATCGTTGTTTTCCATCTTTATCCAGGCCTACATAAACCAACTCAGATGATGATTTAACCCGTTCAAACACCCGGTTAAATTGCGCTGCATTTTCCGTATGCCGGTTAATGAAACGCGCCAAATCCTGATGGGTAAAAGTCGATTGGCATCGAGTAATGGCATCCAAGGCGATTTCAGGCTGCTCAAAAATTAATTGCCCATTTTCACGAGCAATGCGTTGGTGGTCTGCAAGCCGCGCCATACGCGTTTGCGCATCCTTGGGTCCAATTTTATATTGGGGCTCTAAGGCAATGCCTTGTTCTTTATAGCTGCGATGGTCTACCTTTTGGTCAATACCATGCAAAGCCAAATGACGATTTTCACAATTCGCCCATTCTTCTCGCCAATGTTCTAATAAGGCATTATCGTTCCAACTTCGTTCTTTAAGTCCAAAGCCATCTTCATGCGCTTGTCTTAAACTTAAAAGAACATGCGCATGCGGTTGATAGAGGCCATCAGCGCCTTTAGGGTTATGCAGGCATACATCGGCAACCATGCCACGTGCTACAAATTCATTTCTGACAAACTCACGCACCAATTCGATGTTTTGCTCCATGCTCAATTCACGGGGAAGGGCGAGTTGTACTTCACGGGCAAGTTGTGCATCTTTGCGTTTTTCCGAAAGTTCCACTGCATTCCATAAATCGGAGCGGTTATTCATCCATTCTGGCGCGTTGGGAGGTACGAAAATCTCTTTATGAACCACTTCGCTTTTATCGGTGAAATCATGAATTACGCCAGTGCGTTCATCAACAAGTTCTTCACCAGAACGATAGGCTGATGCCGCAACAATACTGCGCCCTTGAGAGCGTGAAATGATTTGCGCGCTGAAACGATAGATGGCCATGTCCCTATACCATTTTGGTGATTTTAATTCTTGTTTTGCTCCCTTGATGAATTTCAGAATACCAAAGCGCACGTTGCAACGCAACGTATAAGCGCGCACTTCTGTCGCCAGTGCGGCATTCGGGTCGCTTCGCTCCAATGTTAATTTTTATTATTTATTATCCTCTTGATATTTATATGAAACATCGTAAAATCTGAGTACTAGGACGACTATGAACCGATAATAAAATGAGCGAAAAACAATCGCGGCTGGATGCCTTAAAGAAAAAACAAGAACAACTCAGAGCGCAAATTCAAAAACTGGAATCACTTGAAAAAGCCCGGGAGCGAAAGCGTGATACACGTCGTAAAATTCTCATTGGTTCCTATTTCATTGATAAAGCCAATCAAGAAGGGACGTTGTTTGATTTGTACCAACAAATGAAACACTACATTAAACGAAATGCCGATAGAGAATTATTTCATTTAGAACCAATTCAGGAAGAACAAAGTGTTCTCGAAACCGAACCGATGGAATAACAACACATTAAGGATGCATCATGAAATGGATTAAACTGGTGTTCAAACCCTTTATCTGGATTTCCAACAATCTTGATTCAAAAGATGAAGAATCATCTCATTTTAATCCATGCAGAAAAGATGACACCCGAATTAACCCGGCCACAGGTCTTCCTATGAGAGGCGCTTTTGATAGTTCGGGAAATACCTTAGGTTCTAGTTCATCAAGTTGGAATAATGATTACGGTCGAAGTCACTCATCCTATTCCAGCTTTAATTCTTTTAACAATCGTTTTTAAATGTTTTATGAAGTCATTGACGCTCTCAGACCATGATAAAGAATTGATTCGATTAATTGATGCTCAAGCCAAACAGCTGATGGAAAGAAATGCGCCTGATCATGTCATCGTAACCACATTAATGGATTTTATTCCAGATGTACGGTGCATGGTTAATGCAACATGCGAAAAGCAATTGGATTTGTATTGTAGAGAATATCCGCATTTCAATTATTTTCTTCAATTAATTAGCCAAGAAGTAATTTAAGATGGATTAACACAAATAGGTTTACACGTATTATGTCTTCTCATTCAATAAAAATGCTCTTTATTTTGCAAGAGGAAGTTGCCCGTTTAGGTAATGCCAGCGATTACGAGCTCTTCATTTTAAAAAGTCATATCGAACAGATAATTTATACCAAACGAAAGCTTGAAAGCTTAACCTCCCAAATTTCTGTTGGCTCAAGCTTACTCTATTTCGATGCCCAACTTTTAAAAGAAGATATCCTTTTAGTCACCGAATTAGGAGCGCTTATTAAAGGAATTCGCCAATCGGATAAACAAAGTATTTGTGTTGAGCCACAATCGTTTAATTTTGATCACAAGACAACCATCTCATTAATTGCAGAAAAGAGAACACGTATACACGATGAGTGGAAGCTTCCTTCCTATCATAGAGTTATTGTTGACTGTCACTCTTATGTTTTAAAGGGGTACTTTATCAAATACAACCATAATGGGTGCAAATTAAAATTGCTTGGCGGTGAAACAGTGAAGCTGCCTGCAAGCGCTCTATTCTACGAGCCTACCAAAGACGATTTGAAGGATTTTATGCGCATTGAACAAGATCCTCATCATCAAAATCTGGAGTATGAAAGGACACTCAAAGCAGTGCGAAGTAAAATAGGGCAACTAGACCCTTCTAATAATCCGGGTTTGGGGAGCAATGGAACAGCCAACCGACTTAAGGACTATATTGGTCTTTTAATATCTATAATTCGGTATGTTTCATTTTATAGGATTGTAAACTGTGAAGTTGTTCAAGTATTTTCATTGAATACAGATAGATAACCAATTTTTTTCATCATTAGTAATTAAGTTTTCAAATTACCTATAATAGAACAAATAGTTTTATTGTTTTATTCAATATCTATGATGAATTCTTTAAAAACCTTTATTTTTAGGTAACAATGACGCTTTAACATTACGGCTCTGAAGAAAACTATGAATAAGGGGTATAAATAAATGGGCTGCTCCACTTGTCCTTCTCACAAAGAACCAATGCCCAAACTGTGGCATAATCCTAAAGTCATTACGGCAGCAATAGCCGGTATATTATTAACTATTGGTTTTGTAGGCTCATATTTGACACTACCAAGGATAATTGCTAACGGGTTTTACATAGGCGCGGTGTTAATTGGTGGATATTATTTCGCACGGGAAGCTATAGAAGAATTTTTCAAAGAACATGAAATCGGTATTGAGTTTTTGATGTCTACCGCTGCTATTGTTGCTGGTGTGATGGGACAATGGGCAGAATCGGCAACACTGGTTTTTTTATATTCTATTTCTGAAGCAGCAGAGGGTTATGCTGGTGAAAGGGCGCGACATGCTATCAGAGTATTGATGGAACTTGCCCCAAAATCCGCATTAGTCCGACGTAATAATAGCGAGTTCCTAATACCTTTAGAAGACATTCAAATTGGAGATGAGTTTATTGTTCGTCCTGGTGAAAGCATCGCTACAGATGGAGAGGTCATATCTGGACATTCTAGTGTAAACCAAGCGCCTATCACGGGTGAATCAATTCCTGTTGAGAAATTTGTGGGAAATAAAGTATTTTCTGCAACTATTAACGGCGAGGGGACTCTTACTATTCGCGCTACCAAAAAATTTGCTGAGAACACGTTATCTCGTATTATTTTTCTTGTTGAAAAAGCACAGGATAAAAAAGGTCGCAGTCAACGATTTATAGAGCGTTTTGGCAATCTCTACAGTCCATTCGTTCTTTTAGCAGGGGTACTAATAGCTACCCTACCTCCTCTATTTGGGCTGCATTGGCAAGAATGGGTGCTACGTGCAACGGTGTTTATTGTTGCAGCTGCACCATGTGCTTTAGTAATTTCTATCCCAATTACCCTTGTAGCTGCTCTTGGTACAGCCAGTCGAAACGGAATATTACTTAAGGGTGGGATATATTTAGAAAAATTGGTTCAAATAAAGGTTATTGCGCTTGATAAAACAGGAACCTTAACACAAGGACAACCCAAGGTCACCGATATCATTTCGTTAAATAATTATACTCAGAACCAAATATTAAATGTAGCTGCCACCCTTGAATCGCGTTCCCAGCATCCACTGGCACATGCCATTTTACAACAAGCAAAGGCAGAAAGTGTTGCATATAAACCTGTTGAACATTTTAAGTCATTGACTGGTTCAGGGGTTCAGGGTTTTATAAATGGAGAACAATTTTATATTGGCAATCCAAAATTATTTATTGATATGGGTCTATTGGTAGAAACTGTAATTCAAGAAATAAATAAATTACAGACCGTTGGAAAGACTGTCGTATTAGTAGGAACAGATAAGGAAATTCTCGGTTTAATTGCAATTACTGATCCTCTAAGATCTACAGCAAGGCAGATGGTATCGTCCCTAAAATTGATGGGTATTGAGCGTGTTGTTATGCTCACTGGAGATAACTCGATAACTGCCGCGTCAATTGGAGTTCAAGCAGGTGTAGATGAAGTATTCTCTGATTTATCACCAGAAGATAAGACACGAAAAATTGAGGAACTGGAAAGACGTTACGGTAAGGTAATGATGGTTGGCGATGGAGTAAATGATGCTCCAGCACTTGCAGCAGCACATGTAGGAGTTGCAATGGGCGCCGCTGGAACCGATGTTGCATTAGAAACTGCGGATGTAGCATTAATGGGTGATAATTTATTAAAATTACCTTATCTCATCGAGTTTAGTCATCGAACCTGGAATATAATTTTACAAAATTTAGGACTATCTATAATTGTTATTAGCTCTCTTATTGTCGGGGCGGTAACTGGCTATTTTACGTTGCCAATAGCAGTTTTAGCCCATGAAATAAGTGAGCTTATTGTTATTGCAAGTGGTCTTCGCATGTTAAAATCTTAACTGTAGATGAGCGCATTACAATGCGCTTAATACTCTCTCCAGTTTTTGTCTTACTTCTCCAGCGACCAGATTGATCTCAGGATTGCCGACCAATTCTAATACTGATTTTGGATCCATAAATTCAATATGCACTTTGCCTATATCATCCTGGCGTACAACCACATTACATGGTAGAAGCAAACCTATAGATGGCTCCTTTTCTAAAGCATGATGGGCAAATTGCGGATTGCATGCACCAAGAATTTGATAGGGAGGCATATCTTTATTTAATTTTTTTTTCAAAGTTGCTGACACATCTATATTTGTAAGAACTCCAAATCCCTCTTTTTGCAGTTCTTCAGTAACTTTTTTAATTGCATCATCAAATGAATACAATACTTCTTTTCCAAATCCATATTTTATATTGATCATTCTTTATCCATAAAAATTAACTCAAACCATACCAGATGTTATCATTAATAAATAATTCTTAATATTAAGAATACCATAGGATTGGGGATCTGTAGTGAATTATTCTTGTTGTAAACGATAAATTGTTGCTTTATGGACATTAAACGTTTTTGCAATCTCACTTACCGATTTATCTTCTTGCAAAAGCCGCTTGGCCAATGACTTTTGTTCTTTATTCATTTTTTCAGGTCGTCCAAAACGAACTCCACGTTGCTTTGCAGCTGCGCGACCCGCACCAGTACGTTCACGAATTAAGTCACGCTCAAATTCTGCAATACCTGCGAATACGGTCATGATCATTTTACCGGCATGAGAAGTGGTATCTGCCCAAGGCTCGGAAAGCGAACAAAAGGAAGCCTCTGTTGTTCTTATGCAGTCTATTAATTCTAATAAATGCTGGGTTGAACGCGCCAATCTATCCAATTTCCAAACAACGACTACATCTTCAGGTCGAAGCTGATCAAGTAATCGTTGTAATTCTGGACGATCTCTTTTTGCACCAGAAATTTTTTCCTGATAGATACGTTTACAACCAGCTTCTTTTAGTGCAACTAATTGCAACTCTAAATTTTGATCCGTGGTTGAAACGCGAGCATACCCAATTTTCATAACTAATCCCTAATATTTTATTTGCAAATCATATCGCAAAACAATAGACTTTTGCATCTGATTTTTGCAACGAATTTAAACCTTTAAATAAAGGCATTCAAATTCCGTTGCAAAACTTCTAAGTTTAGCAACAACACCTATTGATTTTGGATAAACATGCCTGTTAGTTTTCTCTCCCCAGTACAATGTGACAATTACGCTAAATATCCTACTGACCTACCACCAGATATCGTAGATAGCCTTTTTTTCCTCGATGATCAGGATATGGAGTGGATTGCAAACAAGCGTGGTGACTTCAGCAGGTTAGGTTATGCATTACAGCTGACAACAGTTCGATTTATTGGAGCTTTTATTTCCGACTTGAATCAGATTCCTCGTGTGGTAATTGAGCGAGTTGCTATTCAAATCAAGGTTAATGATCCTGAAAGTTGCATATCAATGTACATGAAAAGTGAGCAGCGTTGGCGTCATGCTGTTGAAATTCGAGCGCGTTATGGCTATATAGAATTTGCTGAAAAAGGTAGTCGTTATCGTCTTGGTCGCATATTATGTGCACTATGCTGGACTGGTACTGACAGACCTGGAGTGCTTTTTGATCATGCAGTGGGTTGGCTATCGACCAACAAAATATTGTTACCAGGTATTACAGTTCTTGAGCGTTTTGTTGCAGAAATTCGCTCCAGGATGGAGTCTCGCTTATGGCGAATGTTGATTAAAAATTTAAGCGCATCACAACAGGAAAAACTGAATGACCTCTTGGTGGTAGAGGATGACGAACATCTGTCATTGCTTGATAAACTGCGTAAAGGTCCGGTTAGCATCAGTAGCACAGCTCTTGTGCAAGCATTAAAACGGGTTGAGTCTGCCCGCAACATTAGTGTTGAATTACCACTGTACCGCATCCCCGCCTGTAAAATAGCAACACTTGCACGCTTTGCTAATACGGCAAAAATTACAGCCATCAACCGCTTGCCGTTTGAGCGTAAAATGGCGACGCTCGTTGCTTTTGCGAATCATTTTGAGTCAGACTCCCAAGATGATTCTCTGGACGTGCTCAGTATGGTATTGCGTGATTTATTCTCAAAGGCCAAGCAAGAAAATAAAAATACACGACTGCGAACTCTTAAAGATCTCGATCAAGCTACAGCCACATTGGTCGATGCATGTAAATTACTACTGAATACAGAATTATGTGATCATGAAATTCGGGACACAATTTATACAACAGTAGGTCATGAAGCGCTTGTATCTGCAGTTGAAAATGCCACTGCCTTAATCAGGCCGCCAAGTAATGTGTTTTATCATGAGCTTGAACAAAAGGAAAAAACAGTTCAGAAATTTTTACCTTCGCTCCTTCGAGTAATAAATTTTGATAGTAATCAAGCGGGAAAACCTCTTCTTGCCAGTCTTGAATGGTTAAAGGGAAAACAAACGGATGAACCGCCAATGGAGATTATTGGAACATCATGGAAACGTAATATTGTTATTAAAAATGAATGTAGCGTTATCAATTGGCCACAAGACGAACCACGACCCACTTATCGCGTCATAAAGAAACTTGTAAAAACCCAAGATGGTATCATTTTGCATAACGATAAACTTTTATATGCTGACCTTATCAATAAAAAAATTAAGGAAATCGTTGTACCAGAGAAAAAACAATCTCAAGTTGAGAAATTGAAAAAATCCATTTTAAACATGAAGGAAGTTCAAAAAAACGCAAATAATAAAGAGCTTGCATTAATAACATCAATAACTGGCCGGGATAGCAATAGAACTACAATTGACCGAACAGCATATATATTTTGTGTTCTTGATAAATTGCAATCGGCACTGAAACATAGGGATGTGTTCATAAGTCCGAGTTGGCGGTATGCTGATCCAAGAGCCAATCTTTATTCTGGCTCAGAGTGGGAGGCAATACGTCCTATGATTTGCCGCTCATTAAATTTAACAATTGACCCAATGTTAGCCATAACAAGCCTTACAGATGAACTACATCAAGTGTATCGGTTAGTTGCTGCAAATATTGATAATAACCCTGCTGTTCGATTTGAAACAGTTAAGGGTAATGAGGAGCTGATTCTAACTCAGCTTGATGCACTTGATGAGCCTCCATCATTAAAAGCATTGAGAGCTGCTGTAAAAGCCAAATTACCACGTGTCGATTTACCCGAGATGGTACTTGAGATAGCCACACGTACTGGATTTGCGGATGGATTTACCCACATCAATGAAGGAAGTGCGCGTGCTGAGGATCTATTAATCAGTTTATGTGCTGAATTGCTAGCAGACGCTTGCAATACTGGACGAGAACCGTTTGTTCGTGAGGACATACCTGCTTTAAAAAGAGATAGATTGGTATGGGTTGATCAAAATTATATTCGAAATGAAACGATAATGGCGGTCAATGCCATTTTAGTTTCTGCTCAAAATCAAATTCCATTAGCTAAGAAATGGGGCGGAGGCGATATTGCATCGGCTGATGGCATGCGCTTCGTTGTACCGGTTAGAACAGTGCACGCTGCTCCAAATCCAAAATATTTTAAATCAGGTCGTGGTGTCACTTGGTACAATCTAATCTCTAATCAACGAACTGGCTTAAATGCTGTAACAGTACCTGGCACTTTACGTGATAGCCTAATATTGTTAGGCGTTGTTCTTGAGCAACAGACGGAATTACAGCCAACGCGGATCATGACAGATGCAGGCGCATACAGTGATATTGTATTTGGACTGTTTCGTTTGTTGGGACTTCGTTTCAGTCCGCGATTGGCTGATATGGGTGGTGCTAGATTCTGGCGGATTGATCCGTTGGCTGATTATGGAAAGCTCAATGTACTTGCAAAAAGTCGTATAAATATAAATCTTGTTCCTCCTGAGTGGGATGATATTTTACGTTTATTGGCTTCATTAAAACTCGGGAGAGTTCCCGCAGAAGGCATTATGCGCACTCTTCAAGTTGCTGATAAACCAACTCGTTTAGCCAAAGCAATTGCCGAAATTGGGCGAATTGACAAAACTATCCACATGCTCAATTATCTTCATGATGAGTCATTCCGTCGTCAGACTTTGGTACAACTAAATTTGGGCGAAGGCAGACACAGTTTAGGTCGTTCTGTTTTTCATGGTAAGCGAGGAGAACTTCATCAGCGGTATCGTGCAGGGCAAGAAGATCAGTTAGGTGCCCTTGGACTGGTTTTAAATATCATTACACTTTGGAACACTATTTACATGGATGCTGCCATTAATCAATTACGACAAGAAGGCTTCCCCGTATACGATGAAGATGTAGCCAGACTGTCCGCATATGGATATGGTCATATTAATATGCTCGGACGATATTCCTTTGCCATGCCAGATGAGGTAAAACGTGGTGAGTTAAGGCCATTAAGAACAACAGAAAAGCCTTAAGTCGGTTGGCTGTTCCATTGCTCCCCAAGCCCGTAATCCTATAGATTATCGAAAACTGCTTCGATTCATGACCGGAAGAGGATATCTGCTCCATTATATTGAAAAAGCCATTGAAGAAACTTATGGAAAGAGGCAAGAAAAATTTCATTGTTAGTGGAGACATTATATGTGCGAAATAAATGTATACTATAAGTTTTTTCCAGAAACTTCATTGTGGTAATTTTTAATGGCTCTACGCAATACCTCTACAACGGGAACGGCTAAGGATTCAGCATCTGCTCTGAGCATATCCATATAAAACTTTTCAATAGTACACATGTATCGCGTCATTTTTGTCCTTTCTACGGAAGCAACTAAACCCCTTTGGTATGCGCCTCAATCGTCCTCTGATGGTGTTTGGGTACCTTTTTCCACGCGGACACATTAGACTGAGCGACTCCTAGAAATTCAGCAAGCTTTCTTTGACTTCCAAACCATGCAATAGCCTCGCTTTTTTCCATTGATACAACCTTAATTTATACAAAAGCGTTGCAGTATACAGATTGTACCCTGTAAAAAGAAGGATATTAAAAAAGATTATTTGTGTTCACAATTCAATCAGGCAACACGAAGCCGATAATTGAAGACAATAAAAGACCTAGAAAAACACTAGGCTTTAAAACTCCTAATATGTTATTTTTGCCGCTGACAACTAGTTAAATAGTGGTTGCATTAGCGAGTTGAATCCGCGTCACAGGCAACGGTATTAGGTCTGATTATACGATTAATCAGACCTATTAAAATGTTATTTGGGCGTGGCTCCTTCCCTATTCCTAGTTTTTTCAGATTAATCAGTTTTAATGAAGATAATTGCTTCCTTCACTAAAATTGATACGACTTGTGAATCAAACATAGGATTTTGAATTAAAATAGATACTGTTCGCCAAGAAACAGAACGCCGATTTAACTGAAGAATAAGCCCTTTGATACAAATCAATAAGTTATGGTGAAGACGCGGGAAAATTGAACCCGTTACCAAAGGTTTTGATAATTTCATGAAATACTATAAAAGACTAAGAAAAACCATGTTGATTCTGGACTATCGCCTGTTTTCCAAAATACACAAGATGTCTTTCTTGGTGTGCAATTGTCTACGTATGGTGTCGTATTGGTGCCGATAATTAGAACATAGATACTGTTTGTTTAATTGTTAATGCATTATGATTTAATATTCGGCTCACATATACAATTAATAAAAGGATATTTTATGATGAAGGGAATATTTTTTTCAATTATATTAACCCTACAATTAATTGTAGGCTGTGTTCCTAGATCATTAGAACCAAATGCGAAAAAGGTGATGATTATCTATAATCGAAGTACTAAAATGGCCAACTCATGTGAGTTTTTAGGGAAAATATCTAATAGCGATGTGCATGGAAAAAAACTTCAATTCACGCTTGGTTTAGAAAAAAATCTAAAAACCGATGACCTAAATTTTCTTAAAAATGAAGGAGCAAAATTAGGAGCCAACCTGGTTGTATTTGAAGAGCATCATACATCAATAGAAAGGTACCGCTCTCAACCTGGTCATATAACCGACATTAGTATACATGCTATTTATGCTAAGGCTTATCGATGTCCTCCTAATTTACTCAAAAACATGGAACAATTGAATGAATATCATCAGGCATATAAAAATCCAGTGATCACTAAAAATAATTAATTATTGAACTAAAACATAATTCATTGATGGAGTAATGGAATAGCAATAAGTCGATGTATCTTTTAAAAAGCATCTGTAGATATATAACCGCATTAAAAATAATGCTCTGCAATGAATTAATTTAATGAAACCTTTTAAACTTTATAAAGACTGATATCCTCTTTTAGATGTTTAACAATATCATCTAAATGATGAATAAATGTCATCATCTCTTCTATGCCAGTAGAAAAAGTTGCGGTAACACGATTAATTTCATTCATACTTTCAACGATTTGCTCAATTCCAACTGCTTCTTGCCTAATAGATACCTCAATGTGTTGGCTTGAAATGGATGCTTCATTGATCATTTTACTTAGCGCATGAATAACGTCGCCTGCTTTCTCAATAAGCTTAATTCCTGAATCAAGAGTGTTAGCTCCTTCCTCGGTGACGATAACCGCTTTTTCAGTGCTACGTCGTATGTCCTCAAGAATTTTTTGCACCTGCACCGTGGACTGTTCTGATTGCTCTGCTAGGTTTCTTACTTCAGTTGCCACTGCGGCAAAACCTTTACCAGATTCTCCTGCTTTTGATGCTTCAATTGAGGCATTCAATGCTAACATCTTGGATTGTTGGGCAAGCGTATTTACTACTACAGTAATTTCACCGATTTGTTTCATGTGGTTACTTAAATCAAGAATAGTTTGCGCAATAAGCTTCATCTTTTCTTCTGAAGCCCTAATGCCCAGAATGCTTTGTTCTACAGAATGAGCACCAAGCTTTCCCTGTTCATAGGTATTTTGAGCCACTTCTCGTAAAACTTGAGCTTTAGCCATAGTTTTTTTGGAGCTATTGTCTATTTCTTCCAATGAAGCACTGATTTGATTAATCGCAGATGCTTGGGAACTAATTTCTTTTGCTTGTTTATTAGCAGAAGTGAGCACCGTTCCAACCATTGTAACGATATCACTGCTGGCTTGTGTAATTTTTTTTGTCATCGATGAAAGCCTATCCGTCATGGAATTTAAATCTCGCCCCAGATCTTGTAATATGGGGTTAAATTACAGAAACGAGGCAAATGCGAATTAGACCATCCAAAATAGTACTTAATTTAAGCAAGCCAGCTTAAATCAAAAAAATTATCTACAATAAATTTCCACTTATTTTAATCTGATAAATATAATTATCCTTATATAAAATAAGGGTTTTATAGAATAATCGGCTATGAAATTCTGATCGTATAATTTGAATTACAATTCAGGCATCAATTAATAAAGAGCCAGTCTAATCGTATATATTTAATTATGCGATTAGATTTATTGAATTTAATTAACAAATTCAAATCCCGCTCTAGATCTAAATACAGACATAGTTGACTAAATTTAATCAACTGTGGCGCACTCCCTTACTTAGGCAGCCCTGAAATTAACCACCTCATCCAATGAATATTCTGAGTCATTTACACTTAATAAATTACTGAAATCATAAGTCCCGTGTAAATTGACATGTTGCCAGGTTAATATCGATGCGCTCACTATGTTTTCGAGTAATGACTCTCTTTCATCAGGCTCTGATTTCATGATAATCCGAGTTAATTCAATATAATTCCATAAAATAATAATATTTTGAATGATTGTTCTGCACATGACTGAAATTTCTTGATCCTCACTGTGTGCTTCTAGAAGATTTGGATCTGCAAATGAGATTGCCCCAGAAAATTTGTTAGCCAATTCGCCTTTATTTAATTGTTTTTCTATAGTTTGTCGTAATGCCACATCATCAAAATATTTCAACATAAAAATTGATTTGATAATACGGCCAAATTCTTTTAGCGCTTCTTGCAATGGGTGCTGATTAGAATATTCACCCATTCGTTTAAGTATCGTAGAAGCGCGATGTTCACGTAATTTAATGGTGGCAATAAGCCGTAATATAGTGTCCCAATTCCGTTTAATCTTATGCTCGTTAACATAATAGGCGGGTTTAATCGGATAACCTTTATTAGTTAACTCTGTTTTCATTCTACGGAAGCTAACTAAATTTTGTCCGGAAAGGTCTTTTATTCGAGGGGCAAAGGTTACATCAATTAAATGAGATACTGCAAAAACCATTTCTGTATAGCCATGGGTATCGGTAGAATGCATGGTGCTTGCAATGGCATCATTATGAAGAAGTCCATCAAGGACATAGGCCGCATCTCGCTCTGAGCTGCTAAATACAGTCGAGTAAAATAAGATCCCTCGCTCATCGATAAAGCGGTATACACTTGAACCTTTACCATTACCAAAATATTTAAAAGACTCATTCGCATTTAACGACTCAGCAGAGACACACTGCTTTTTTCCATCACTAGAGGTATGCAGTAATTCTTTCTCTCGTTTGAATTGTTCAGGTAGCCACAGCTTTCCCATCAAATCAGTGAGTGACTGATTTACAGCATGTAGGTTCTCTAATGAAAAATACCAATTAACGGTATTGGACAACGTATTATAGTTAATTCCGATGGCGGTATTAGCCAGTTTATGCAAGCCTATATTGCTTGCCAAACTAAAAAGTCCCGCATAAAAAATCTCGTTATTGGGCGCACCTGCTGATCCTTTAATTTTGTGATGCTTAAAATTAGAAGTAAATGTGGTTAGCGCATTCATTTCAGACATCATTTGCAAAATTGGAACATACCGGTCACTGCCAATAATCATTGAAATTGAATTGTAATCGGGCTTATCAACAGCAGGTGTATGAACAGAAAAGCCACCGTCTTTTTGAATGGTAGTGTATGGATTTGTTCCTTCAACTATTCTTTGATTTACATCAATAAACTGTTTATCTAAAATGCCTCGCAATAGGAGTAAAACCTGCTCAATATCAATAAATTGTGTTAATCCAAGTTTCTCTAAAAGATGTGCTTTATGTTCGTCCCAATAGGGTTCTGGTATTAAATAAGCATCTATAGAAAGGTATCGATAAGAATGGATAAGGCTTATTTGACCACATTTAATTGCAGTAGCAATTTTGCAAAAAAGTATCGCCTTATAAAGCGACACATTAAATTGTTCATCTCTATGAATAGCTGCATATTCAAGATCATCCAAAAACGCATCGGGTGCTGTTGATGTGATGCTCTTTACTGACTGGTAATGCAAAATTGCCGAATAAAGATCTTCTGCTCCTTTACATACTTCAAACTCCAGGTATTTCACAATATCAGCCACGCGATTCTGCAATTTTCTGGATAAATTACTCAACGCATCAAATTCATCACATCGGGTTTGCTCTGCATCGAGCTGGCGTTTAAGTTTCTTTGCATCAAGCTCTGCCTTACTTAACGGGGTATCGTTTTTAGGACTTGGAACGATGGTATAGAGCTTTAAAATCTTATCCTCACTACTCAATTCTTTATTATATAAAACACCCTGAACTGCATTAACGGTGCTTTGTGAGTCATCAAGCCCAGACAATACTGAGACAGTCAGCTGATTTTTCTCTGGCATCTTTTCCATTATCATTTTACTGACCGCTTGCTGTGCTTTATTCAGCTGTTGTTGAACACATTTTAATAGTATGTCTACTAACGTGTCTTGCCAAATCTTGTAACAATGATCAACAAAAGCCGTTAAATATAAATGGCGTTTATAGGGTTCTGTTATCTCTGCAACCTGTGTGGTTTTTGCTTTGATTACCCACTGAGCATAGTATTTAGTTGCCTCTGCTGATAGCTCTAATTTTTTGATAAGGGGACTTACCTCTTTATGAAGATTCTTAATGATTAGAAAATTACGAATTCCGCTTTTTATTTTGCCAGGCTTTAATGATTGGTTAATTACCTTTAACCGAGTTAATAACGACCGTTCATAATGTTTCTCAGGAAGTTCCGTCAGTTGCTCTAAAGCCTCTGCTTGCTCCTTGCTAATTGTTTCAGTCATTTTTTGGATGATATTTTTTTCAAATCCATGAAATTTCTCTGTGATGGTCCTGGAAATTTTGTCGTAGCTTGGTAGTTCGATCTTTTTTTGGCGCAGTTGCTCAATAAGAACATAAAACATTTTCCGTGGGTGCATTTGCTTTTCGACCATATCACCTGCGACTTCATCAAAAAATTCAATCGCACTGGTGAATTCAATGTAGCCACAAATATCAAGAATGAGTATACGATGATTTTGGCGTGTACGATCAAGATACTGCTCCAAAAAATCGGCTGGTGTAGTGACGCCAAGTACTTTTGAAACGTATTTTATATCACTCAATTTAAATGATTTACTCGTAAAAAATCGTCCACTAGCCTTAAAATAACCGTATTGAAGCAATAAACCTATTTTACTCTCTACGTTTTTTGCCTGTTTTTTAATGGCCTCTTGAATGATCTGATCTACTTTGAAATATTTTTTCCGTGAATCACTATTCAATGCAGGTGGGCGATTATAACGGTTGACTTCGTTGTCTGGCAGTACATCCATCAAGCGCATTAATCAATTTCTCCAATTTGCTCCACCGCGTCACTGAGATCAGAAAATGAGGGTTGGCAGTATAATTTTGTGGTGTCTAAACGCTCATGTCCAGCAAGGGTTGCCACTTTTTCAAGGCTTACGCCTGCATCCACCAAATTTTTACAAAAAGTATGTCTCAACTGATGGGGTGAGATAACACTCAGTTCACCTGGCATATTTAACCTATTGAGCATCAACTGGATACCTCGAGGAGTTAGCGTACCGCGCTGGCCTTTGAAAACAAAGGCATCACTACCTGCGTGTAGTGTATAATCCAAATTAAATAAAGCAATGCGTGCATCTTTATTTAATGGGATTTCACGATACTTGCATCCTTTTCCAGCATTAACCAACAACTTACCCTTTCGTTCACTCATGGTGATATGTGACCACTTTATATCACATAACTCACTCACGCGCAGACCTGTATTCAACAATATTTTTACAATGGAAGCATCCCTTACACTACCATATTGCTCTACGTGACGAAGTAAATGGTTTTGCTGGGTTCTGGTTAGCCACTTAGGTATAGATTGTGATTGCTTCACTGTCTTTGGTAATGGGAATCTGTATTTTATTTTCTTTGTGCTCCATCCCCATTCCAAAAAATATTTTAGTGATAGCAATCGACGGTTAATCGTTGGCGGTCTGAGTCCTGAATCAATCAAATGCTGTTTGTACTGGCGCGCATCGGTTGGCGTAATATTAACTAATTTCATATCCACACCATTGTTTTTTTCAAACCAAATAGCAAATTGAATTAAGTCACTTCGATAATTTGCCAAAGTCGTAGGTGATTTATCAGTCGATTTTTGATAGGAAATATAGCTTTCAATGTAACTGTTTTTAGCCATAAATAATTATGCGATTAGTTTTTTATGAGATAATTTACCACAACCAAATCAAATATACGATGAGTTACTTGTATTTTTATCGCATAATGCTTCTTATACGATGAGCTCCTCAAAAGCAAATTGATTTAATTTTTATGCGATTAGTTTTGATATAGCCTATAAATAATTGATGCCTTATATAATAAGGCTTACTCACAGTCTAACAAGTAAAATTCAATACGATTTATTGGGGGATAATTTTTTTATTTATGTCGATTTGGTTAAATTGTAGGCGTATTCAGAGGTTGTAATTCGCATTTGCCCCAACCCTGTAATTAAACCCAATATGCCTTCATTTTCTATTTCAAGACGATGACGAAGATCACCGGAAGCAACTTTACTGCTATGTAGACTAAATTTTTTCGAAGAATTAATCAGTGTTTCCAATAACACTCGAGTCTCCTCCTCTTTATTACGAAGCATTTCTTCATTCTTTTTTATTGCATCTTGCATGCTGTTTAGGGATAAAAGCAGCTTCCCTAATTTATCTGATGACATGATTTCTATTGTTACGTTTCGCTCTCCTGCTGCAATTCGCTCAGCAGCATTTATTGCATTATCTAGTGGAATGGATAATGCTCGCTGTGTGATATAAGGGACAATCACTGTTAAAACAATTGCTAAAATCAAAAGCCACAAAGCGGATTCCTTTAAAGAAATTAAATTCTTATCTATTTCATTTATATGAGATTCAATTTCTTTGGATAAGTCTCTAAATAGCCCACCTTCTCTTTTACCTGTTATCTCCGAATAAGGACCATCAATGAGATCTATCATTGATTTTTGAATGGCTCGAGTTTTGTTCCTGATATTTTCTACATTATCTGGATTATTAGGATCTCTTGGCGCATTTATTATTGATACTTGAGCTTGATGCAACGATTTATAAAGCTGTTGAAGCTTTTTCCATTTATGCTGTATTTCTTGATTATCTAACACTTGGATTACTTTATCACCCTGGACTCTAACTTGATGAATTTCATTCCATGTATTATCAAAATAAGTCTTATCTTTTGGGTCTCCTGTCATTGCCCAATGCTCCAAGATGTCTTGGGATTGATAAATTTGGGCATCAAGAATAGGAGGTAAATTCTCATTTTGAATTTTATGATTCAAGTGGATTATATAGTTTACTTTAGGCACTAAAAGCATAATCAATATTAATAAAGGTAATCCAAGAGTCATAAATCCAATAAACAATCGAGTGCCCAATGGAATCACAAAACGTCGTGGGATTGCATCAGTGTTCATTACCGCCTCCTATTCAGCACGAGATCTTAAAATCCCTCTGCACATTATCGCCTCACTAAATTCTTTAATAGAATTTTTTAGGTAGCTATTCCAAAAATCATACAAAATGACCTGTATTTTGCTTAAATCAGCATGTTCAATTAATTTAAAAATCGGAATCGATTTCTTTAATATTCCATACCTCATTGTCTATAATGTGTAATAAGTTCATACAGAAAGAAAATATATATGACAAAACATACCTTATTAAAAAATTGGAGATGCTGTCTTTTAATTGCTGTCACTTTATTATGCTCCTGTGAACATTATGTCTCTAAGAATGACCCAAAAAATAATACATCCGTTAATAAATCGTTCATTGGATATCATCCTCATGGACATGGACATGGACATCATTAATTCATTGATATGACAAAGAAGAGAAATTTGCTCATTCAGAAATCATATCAATGCAATTGAAACGATACTCCATGAAAAAAAATAGCTGCCAAGATTAGGAGTATTATTAAAAAAGAATAAAAGTGGATGGTTTTCTTATGTTTTTTGAGAAAAACCAAAACACCCACAAGCACAATACTCAACAACCCTAGCAGTACCCAAATCCAAAAATTCATTTCCATCCTTAGTGTTCCTGAACTTTCTTATTCTTATAATGTAATTCATGCACATGCTCCCCATTACCGCCAAAATCCCCAACATACTGACTTTCAGAATGCATCTCCTTAACAGTTGATTGAGTCGAAGCACATGACACTAACCCCACTCCAAAAAAAATAATGCTCATTCTTAAAAAAAGTCTCAAACCCAATATAGTTCCTGTTTTCATTTTATTCCTTAAAAATAGATGCATGCTACAACCCTCCCTCGATAACAACACAAATAGCCACTTTATATATTTCGTTTCAACCGGTTTACTGAATCAATTAGTTTTAAAGTATCTTGTTTCGTAAAAGGCTTCACACACTGCATTGCTTCTTGCATTTTATGCATGTCATTGTGTTGAGTCATGATTATGATTGGTGTGGCGTGATTCAGCTCCGAATCCTTTTGAATACGTACAATAAGTTCTTGGTAGTTAAATCCTTGTGTTAAATTTTTATCAATTAAAATTGCATCATAACGTCTCATTAAAGCAAGTTCCAAACCTGAGTTCCCATCACAGGCCATATCCACCTTATGGTTCAAATTTTGCAATTGTGCACGCAAGAGAATGCGTTCACCTAATGAATCATCGATTACTAAAAAAAGTAAAGTATCGACCATAAGACACCTCATATCACTCCCTTGCACCATCGAGTTATCCCTCTTTCGTTATTCCTATGCCTCTTGAATGTCTGCATGTCCTTTATGAGAATTCAAGAGTCGCAATCCATTTGCTACAACAATTAAACTAGCCCCCATATCCGCAAAAACAGCCATCCAAAGAGTGGCAATACCTCCAAGTGCTAAAATAAAAAATACTCCTTTAATAGCGATGGATAAACTAATGTTTTGTCGAAGAATTCTTGCTGTGTTGCGGCTCAAATCAATATATAAAGGCAGCATGGCCAAATTATCATTCATTAACGCTACATCGGCCGTTTCCAATGCCGTATCCGTCCCTTTCCCCATAGCAAAACTAATGCTTGCTTTAGCCAGTGCGGGTGCATCGTTAATCCCATCGCCAACCATGCCTACCGTTTGATACTGTGTCAAGAGTTGATTAATTGCTTGCAGTTTATCCGTAGGCAATACATTGGCCTTCACTTCATCAATACCCACTTGTTTCGCAATGGCATGCGCTGTTACTGCATTATCACCAGTCAGCATTGCTGTTTTTATCCCTTGCTCATGAAGCCTTGAAATAGCCCACTGACTGGATTGGCGTAACGTATCAGCCACCGCAAACAGAGCAAGCACTGTAGTGTTATTGCTTAAAATGACCGTGGTCTTTCCTTCTTCCTCCAATCGCTTCAACTCTTCTTCTACCTCAGGGCTGCATACTTTATTGTCTTCAGCAAGTTGATGGTTTCCTACATAAAACAATTCATTTTGCACCAAACCCTTGACTCCACGACCCGGAAGTGCTGAAAACGCACCAACCTCTAATAAATCAGCTGAGGGTTGTTGTTGCTGGAAATAGGTTACTAAAGCATGCGCGACAGGATGCTCGGAATGACTATCAAGGCTTGCTGCAATGAGCAGCAATTCTTCTTTTGTTCTACGCGTGTCATGAACAATAAAATCAGTCACTACTGGTTTACCTTCCGTTAAGGTGCCGGTTTTATCTAAGGCAATTAATTCTAACTGATGCCCAGTTTCTAAGTAGCTTCCGCCTTTAATTAAAAGCCCATGCTTTGCCGCAGAGGCTAATCCGCTCACTACCGTTACTGGGGTCGAAATAACCAAAGCACAAGGACATGCAATCACTAATAAAGTGAGCGCTTTATAGATCCAATCATAAAAAGGATAACCAAAAACCAACGGCGGAATTAATGCGATAAGAACTGCAATTATCACCATAATCGGCGTATAATATTGTGCAAAGACATCGACAAAACGTTGTGTCGGCGCGCGCTCTGCTTGCGCTTGTTCAATGGCCTTCCCAATTTTGGCAAGAAGGGTATCTCCCGATGCTTTAGTGACTTTGACGTCAAGTACCCCATATTCATTGAGTGTTCCCGCAAAAACCGTATCATCTATCTCTTTACTCACCGGCATGGATTCGCCCGTAATCGGCGCTTGATTAACCGTGCTTTTACCTAAAACAACCACTCCATCTAAAGGAATACGTTCTCCAGGCTTTACTTTAAAAACAGCATCTAAGTGCACTTGCTCAATAGGAGTCGTTTGCCATTGCCCATTATCCTGTTTTACTCGTGCAATTTCCGGTGCGATTTGCATTAAACTGCGAATAGCAAGACGAGCTTTATCTAAAGAATAGCGCTCAATTCGTTCAGCCAAGGCAAACAATACCGTCACCATCGCCGCTTCTGGCCATGCACCAATAAATACGGCGCCAATGATGGCAATCAACATTAAACTGTTAATATTCATCGCCTTGGTACGCAACGCCAACCATCCTTTTTTAAAGGTCGGAGGGCCGCTTAAGCCAATCGCCAATAAAGCAGGAGCAATAATCCAGACTGAAAATTCCGTATTCAGATAATAGGCCATAATTTCTGAAAACAACGCCAAAATACCCGCTAGCAGAATGATTTTCCAAGAAAAATCAGAGACTGCTTTTTCGCCTTCTTTAGCTAAACGTCGTGTACCTTGGCTGCGAACACTCATGCCTAATGATTCAATGCGCTGCTGCAATGCATCAATGACAGGGAGACGATGGTGAATCGTGACCTCTTCTGCAATAAAATTAAATTCCATATGCTCAATTTCAGAAACATCTTGTAACTGTTTTCTAATGAGCTGCTCTTCTGCAGGACAATCAAGCCCAGCCACAAAAAAGGTGGTTGCTGTTAATGGTGTTGTCATAAGGAGCTCCCACATTGGCCACAAAATTTAGCTTCAGCAGGAATGGATGCACCACAACGGCACACTGTATTTTGGATTGCCTGACCACATTGTCCACAAAATCGAGCTCCTGGCTCATTGCGACTTTGACACCGTGTACATATAACTCCCTGTGATTCATTTTGAGACATGTAGTTGTTGTTATGATTTTTTTGCTTATGATGGAAATTACCGTATCCATTTTGATGAGAACTACGATTTTGCCCATGATGCCCATTCAAGTAGTTACCCAGAAAGCGTTTTAAAAGGTTCATGTTAATTCTCCTCATCATCTTCAGCAAAATGGCGCAACATGTCGTCCAAAATACAACGTACATGCGTATCAAAAATACTGTAATAAATATGTTTTCCCTCACGATTGGCCCTCAGTAACCGTGCAGAACGTAACAAACTTAAATGATGGCTTGCTAAGGGAACGGAAAGGTTCAATTGCTCTGCTAATTCAGAAACAGATTTAGGCCCTTCTTTAAGACATGTGAGTAGAAGTCGCAAGCGATTGGGCTCACCCATTAAATGCAGTGTTTCGCTTAAAGTAATCAGTTGATCGTGGGTTAGCATATTGAGTTCAACGGTTAAATAAGTATTTAACTATAAATATAGCCGAGCCTTTCATTTTGTCAAATCACGGGCAGAGAGCGTTTTTTTGTACTCGTAAGAAAATTAACTTACACTAATTAAAAATCACCTACTTCGGGGAGTAACAATGAATGTTCTATTCGTCCATATGCCTTTGCTCATCGCAAGCTTTGTCTTTCTTTTAGGAATCTGTTTACTGGTGTTGACGCACCATCAACGCATGCAAAGAAAAACCTATATATTAGGAACTGCTGGTTTTCTCTTGTCCTTTTTCGGCTTAATAGCAATTATCATTATTCTTTATCTCGCTTATTTTCCCAGGCTGAGGTGAACTGAGTCAAAGGCGGTTTAGTCTTCGCCTCCCTGTGGGATTATCCCTTTTTTCGCCGCTCATGAAACACATAATACAAACCGGGCAATACTAAAAGCGTCAGAAAAGTCGATGAAATAATTCCCCCAATCACCACCGTCGCCAAAGGTCGTTGCACTTCAGAGCCAGTGCCTGTTGCCAGTGCCATTGGCACAAATCCCAAAGAGGCCACTAATGCCGTCATAAGGACCGGTCTGAGTCGAGCCAGCGACCCTTGCAATACAGCATCTTTTAAATAAAATTTTTGCTGTTCATGAAGCTTATTGATAAATGTAATCATCACAAGGCCATTGAGCACCGCCACCCCTGATAAGGCAATAAACCCGACACCTGCCGAAATAGATAATGGGATATCCCGGATCCACAAAGCAAAAACACCGCCAGTTAAAGCCAAAGGAATGCCTGTAAACACAAGCAATGCATCTCTTGCCCTGCCAAAACTCATAAATAGTAATAAGAAAATGCCAAGTAGCGTCACGGGTACTACAATCTGTAATCGTTGTGAGGCAGATTGCAATTGCTCAAACTGTCCACCCCAGTCTATCCAATAACCACTAGGTATTTTAACGTTCTGTTCAATGCGCAGTTTTGCATTATTCACAAAGGTACTTAAATCACTACCTCGAACATTGGCACTAACCACCACTCTACGTTTGCCCATTTCACGACTAATTTGATTGGGTCCTTCACTTCGTACCATTTTCGCGACTTCACTTAAGGGAATAAAATGCCGCTCACTGTCTTTAGATGGAGGAAGTGGTACAAAAACTTCACGCAATACATCAGGATCGGCACGGAACGACTCAGGTAATCGTACCACGATATCAAAACGCTTATCTCCTTCAAAAAGCTCACCACCCTTTTTCCCGCCGGTAGCAATCACAATGGCATCTTGCACAGCGCCAACTTGCAAACCGTAACGCGCCAAAGTATCGCGATTAATTACCACCGTCCAAAGAGGTAATCCACTCACTTGTTCGATTTTGACATCTGCAGCTCCTGGTACTTTTTTAAGTTGTGTACTAATGTTTTCTGCGATCTCCAATAAAGTATTCATATCATCGCCAAATACTTTGACCGCGACATCACTACGAACCCCCGAGATCAGTTCATTAAAACGCATTTGAATGGGTTGAGTAAATTCATAATTATTTCCTGGAATTTGCCTCACTGCATTTTCAATTTCCTGTACCAGTTCCTGCTTGGGCTTTTTGGGATTAGGCCAATCCTTGCGCTTTTTTAGAATAATAAAGGTATCGGCAACATTAGGTGGCATCGGATCGGTGGCTACCTCTGCGGTTCCTAATTTTGCAAATACCGCTTTGACCTCTGGAAATTGTTTCACCCTCTGTTCAACCAAATCCTGCATGGCGATGGCTTGAGTCAAGCTTGTCCCAGGAATACGCATGGCATGCATAGCAATATCACCTTCATCAAGGCTTGGAATAAATTCGCCGCCCATACGCGATGCAATAAACAAACTCAATACAACTAAGACAACGGCAGCCCCTATAACCGAACGCCGCGCATGAAAAGATCGCCGCAAAACACGTGCATAGCCAATTGAAAGATAATGCACCAGCCAATTTTCTTTTTCCTGAACACGTCCTCGCAAAAAAATTGCAATTGCTGCTGGTACAAAAGTAAGTGCAAATAACATCGAGGACATGAGGGCAATAATCACGGTTTCTGCCATAGGCAAAAACATTTTGCCCTCCACACCCGTTAATGTCAGAATAGGAAGATACACAACGGTAATAATAAAAACCCCAAAAATACTGGGCCGAATGACTTCGGTGGTGGCATAAGAAATCACTTTTAAACGCTCTTCAAGCGTTAATAGTCGTTGTGCATTATGTTGCTTTTCCCCTAAATGCTTGATGCAGTTTTCTACGATAATCACCGCACCATCTACTATCAATCCAAAATCCAGCGCACCTAAACTCATAAGGTTCGCACTGATTTTATTAGTCACCATGCCCGTGATGGTCATTAACATGGATAAGGGGATGACCATAGCAGTAATCAATGCAGCACGAATATTTCCTAAAAATAAAAAAAGAATAATGCAAACGAGCAGTGCACCTTCAAGTAAATTGTTTTTAACCGTGTT
This sequence comes from Fluoribacter dumoffii NY 23, assembly GCF_000236165.1. Lineage (NCBI taxonomy): Bacteria > Pseudomonadati > Pseudomonadota > Gammaproteobacteria > Legionellales > Legionellaceae > Fluoribacter > Fluoribacter dumoffii. Next base: position 52,068 of record NZ_CM001374.1, read on the forward strand.
GATCGTTGCATTAACCAGCAAAGTGCGATTATAAACAATAACGGCCTCAACGCCTTCAGGAAGTGACTTGTTGATTTCTTTCATCTTCTCAGCAACCCGCTCAGAAACCGTTCTACTGTTTTCGCCCATCAACATGAACACGGTACCCAAAACCACTTCTTGGCCATTTTCTGTAGCAGCCCCTGTACGTAGTTCTTTGCCGAAGACAACTTTCGCTACATCCCTCATGCGGATTGGAGTTCCTTCAAAGTTGGCAATCACAATGTTTTCAATATCAGGAATGTCTTTTACTTGTCCAGGAACACGAATCAGATTTTGTTCTCCATTGCGCTCTATATAGCCTGCACCAACGTTGGCATTATTCCGCTGGAGTGCTTCAAGCACATCGTTTAAACTCAGGTTGTAACGCACAAGCTTTGAGGGAACGGGCGTAATATGGAATTGTTTTGCATAACCGCCAATCGTATTGACCTCCGCAACCCCTTCTACATTGCGCAATTGCGGCTTAATAATCCAATCTTGAATGGTGCGAAGTCCCGTGGGGTTATAACGTTGACTTTTAGGCACATTAGGTTTATTCGTCACCGTATACATAAAAATTTCACCAAGACCTGTAGAAATAGGTCCTAATGTAGTTTCAGACTCTGGCGGCAATTTATCTTTAACTTCTTGTAAGCGCTCATTAATAAGCTGTCTTGCAAAATAAATATTAGTTCCGTCTTTAAAAACCACAGTCACTTGGGACAATCCATACCTAGATAAAGACCGGGTATAATCGAGATTGGGAAGGCCGCTAAGAGCTAATTCAATAGGAAAAGTGATTCGCTGTTCTACCTCAAAAGGCGAGTATCCAGAGGCTGCTGTATTAATTTGCACCTGAACATTGGTAATGTCAGGTACGGCATCAATAGGAAGCTTTTGATAATTATAAACACCAAACGAAGCAATAATCACTGTAAACAACAGAATAAACCAACGATGTTTTAAAGAAAAACGTATTATTTTTTCCAGCATCTCTAATCCTTAGTGCTCATGGCTTGCGCCTTCCTTACCCAGCTCCGCCTTTAGATAAAAGCTGTTTTTAGTTACATAATGCTGGCCTGCATCAAGCCCGGATAGAACCTCAACCCATTGTTTGTCTCGTTGGCCAAGTTCTACAGGTGTCGCTTCAAAATAATCGCCTTGTTGGACAAATACTACGTCTTGGTCGCCCATGCGTTGCAATGCCGTAAGAAGCACCGCTACCGGCACGGTTTTTTCTTTAATAATAATATAACCGTTGACATACATGCCGGGAATCCACAAGCGCTGCTCATTGGGTAAGACTGCACGTGCCAAAGTGGTTTGACTGTCTTCTATCCCAAGAGGTGCGATGTAGGAGATATAACTTGTCGTTTTTGGTTTTCCTTCATCACCAATTACATCAATAGTCATTCCCTTTTTTACTAGCGGAGTTTCTTTGCGATATAAGGTAAAGTCAGCCCATACGTTGGTTAAATTCGCCACATCATAAATGGGTTTATTATTTTGCGCTAGTTCGCCATTGGTTGCATATTTTTGTACTATAGTTCCTGTGATAGGTGCATTTATGTTGTAATTTTGTAAGCTTTCATTGCTTTCAATGGTTGCTAGTAAATCGCCTTTAATCACCTCATCACCTAAGTTTTTATTCATCAGTTTAATAATGCCTGCATAGCGAGCATAGATGGGGGCCATAGTATCGCGATTAGGCGCAATTTTTCCCACTACTTTTAATTGAGTTTTAATGGTTTGGCTTTCTGCTTTTTCGGTTTGTATATTTGCGGCTTGAAGTATGGCAGGAACTAATTTAAGACGTCCCTCATAAGTGTTATATTGCCAGTTGTAGGATTTATCTGAAACCCGTAATTGAAGTGACACATCAAATGAATGAGGCTCTTTAATCACTTGATTGCTTTGTAAAAAATTCTCAACGGGACTAAATGTAATAACCTCCTTCTTTCCATTAAACCGGGTTAGTTCTGCAGTAAGTTGCGATGAATTAGGAGAAATTTTTTTTCCTTCTTGATAAAGATAGGCACGAAAATGGGGTGGCATCCCGCGTTCAAAGAGGAGCAATTCAAGGGCTATATTGTCTTTTTTAAAAAGACGCCCTCCTTGTGGCCCTTTTTCAAACTCTTCTTGAGATTCACTCTGTTGATTATCCTCATCTGTCGCAAATACCACAGAAGTCATTATTGTCGATAAAAAGATAATTAAGAAGAACAAGGAGACACATTTTTTTATAAGTTTCATTTACTTTCCTTTGTCGGATGTAACCCTAAAAGACCAGTCAATTGAATGAGTGTTTTATGAAAATCGGCATGGGCTTGTTGGTAATGGCGCTCTTCTTCGTATAAATTATTTAACGACGTAGATAATTCAACATACGTATACCGCCCCATTTGATACCCATCTTGAGCGAGCTTAATTGACTTGCGCGCTAATGGCAGCAGAGATTTTGTCACCAATTGTGCCTCAAACTTAGTTTGCTGCGCCTGTAAAAAGGCATTGTATGCATTTTGACGTACCTCAAGACGCGTCCCTTGAAACTCATAGGTTGTTTGGGAGTATTGTGCTTCCGCAGTCAAAATCTTCCCCTGATTGCGGTTATAAACAGGTGCATCTGCAAAGACGGACATTACCGCAGCATTACTGTCGTCATCCTCAAAATGCCGACCACCCAATTGAATGTTTAAATCAGGCCATACTGATTTTTTAGCCGCAGTAATGGCGGCGCGCTTAGCTTGCAATTGCAGCTGCATTTGCAGCATTTGCGGGCTTTGCGGTACTTTTTTCAACAACTCAGACCAGTTTAACTCCACATCGGGCAAGCCTTTGTCAACCAAAGGTCTGTCCACACGTAAACCATTACCCAGTAACCGTGCCAATTTTGCCCGTAAGAAGAGCGCATCACGCCCTGCTTTTTGCTCTTGAATACGTGCGTCCCCCAAGCGAATTTGCGCTAAGCGCAAATCAAGCTCCGCACCTACCCCGGCTTTAACTCGTTTATCGATGGCAGTCACAATATCCTGATTCAAGCGAACAAGTTTTTGGGTCACCTGATGCCATTGAACTGCATAAAATGCATCGACATAAGCACCTCCTACAGCCATATACAATGATGCTTTCTGAACATTTATTTGAGCTAGAGATGCTAAATAATCTGCATAGGTTGCTTTTTTCAGATACTTAAGACGACCGCCTAAAGGAATGGGTTGTGTTATAGATGCGGTCGTTTCTGCGGCCTCATAACTTGAATAACTTCCAGACCCGCCAAAATTTTCCGCAGTTAAGGTCAGCTGGGGATTAGGATACAAGCCACTTTGAATAAAGGCACCACGCATGGCTTGTGCTTTATCCATTTCTGCTTGTAACTCAGGATTATTGCGACTGGCAATTTCCAATGCCTCTCGAAAAGTCAAGGGTGTTGCCTGCACTTCCGCAAACATAAAGCCTAGCAACAGTGTCATTGATAATTTAATGAAAAAACGCATCCTACTTTCTCATCCCATTTTAACTATTGCATGTTTTATCGATTTGTATCTTCTCTGTACGTACACAGCATAATATTTTATTCATAATAACTGATATCACATGGAAAAAGTAGCTAAACTCTTGTTAACACAGATAAGATAACTTTTATTAATTATGGCTATGCGTTATTGATGTGTATTTAAAGACTCTCACAAGATAGATAATCAAACCGATATTGCTGCTTTTAAATCATCTAAGGTTACCATTAGCGTCATCGGATCTATTAAAGAAGGTTCAAAACCTAGTTTTTCATAAAACTCTTTTGCTTTGGTAGAAATGGCTTGAACTAGCATCCCTCTAATACCTATAGTTTCGGCTGCTTGAATAACTCTAAGGCCTGCATCACGTACTAGTGCTCTCCCTATGCCTTTATTCTGATATGCTAAATCTATAGCAAGCCTACCAAGTATAACTACTGGAACAGGATTTGGCATATTACGTCTAAAACGACCAGTGGCGGAACTTCCATCTACCGAGCTCGAGGCTAAAACATAATAGGCTACAACACGTTTATTATTGCAAGCAACATAAGTACGAGAAGCATTTGCTTTTTGGTTTTTAATTGCCTTAGTTTTCAGCCAGATATCAAGACTTTCTTCACCCGAGTTAAATCCCTGTATATTATGGTGTTCATTTATAGGCTCTGGCTGTAATATCATTTTTTATCCCAAGGAGCCTTTGTCTGCATAGTTTTAATCAAACGTTCATTAGGCATTGGCGTTTTATCCAGTCGTTGTAAAAAATCAGCATATGCTTCAGGACTAGCTTTTAAAATCGTTTGCTCCAAAATCGTTTCTTCAGCTTCTCGACGCGCTGCACTTAAGATAAAATCAGACCTGTTTTTACCTCTGATTTTTGCCGCACGATCAATAAGTCCTCGTTCTTCACTATTAATTCGCATATTTATTTTTTCTTGTTTTACATCATTATGTAACGTAGCCATATTTTTCTCCCATTTAAAGTTATTATAACATAATGTACATACATTGTCTTCACCTATGGATTTTTAATATAACTTATATAGTGCATAACGGGTAAATAAAACGGGGGTTTTGTTTACTTACACACTCTTCCATTATTTTTAATAATAACACCTCAATAAATGTGGTCCTTAAAAGTTAATAATTATGGTTAATTAATCAAAGTTGCGATATTATATATTTTAATGAGATAATTAACCAAAAGGTCCAATATGCTAATTGGATATGCGCGTGTTTCCACAGATGATCAAAATTTAAACTTGCAATACGATGCTTTAAAAAAAGCAGGTTGTGAGCGTATTTTTGATGATCAAATTACTGGGAGTAAAATGCAACGTCCAGGACTAGAGGCAACTTTAGAATTTGCCCGTGAAGGAGATATTATTGTTGTTTGGCGCTTAGATAGATTAAGTCGCTCACTAAAGGATTTAATTGAAATGGTCGCCCTACTCGACTCAAAAAAAATTGGTTTAAAGAGCTTGAATGAATCAATTGATACCGCATCAAGTTCTGGAAAATTAATTTTTCATATCTTTGGCGCCTTAGCTGAATTTGAACGCACTTTAATTCGTGAAAGAACACATGCAGGACTTCAAGCTGCAAGGACAAGAGGAAGGAATGGCGGGCGTCCTAAAAAACTTTCCACAGATAAAGCTAAATTAGCTATTAAGCTTTATGAAGAAAAACTGCATAGTATTCAAAAAATTTGCGAATTAATTGGAGTGTCTAAACCTACGTTATATAAATATTTAAAATCGAGGTGAATTATTTAAATGGAAAGCTGCACCATCAAACTATATAAATACTCAAGCAATTTTAGTTATATAAAAGACTACTGTGCAAATCAGGTTTGGACACATCCTATTTGTGAACTAAATGACCCTTTTGAAGCTAAAGTTGTATCCCACCATCCCGAACCTTCAGTCATATTAAGCGATCCTAAGTTATATGAACATTATTTCAAAGGTATGGGTCAGGGGGAAGGAAGCTTATCTGAAATTGAATTTAAAAAAACACTAGAATCCCCTAAATTTGCTGAACAAGTTAAAAAATCAAAATTTGGAGATCATCCATTTTTAAATTATGGAGTTCTTAGTTTAACCACCGATCCCCAAAACATTCTTATGTGGACTTATTACGCAAATAATCACGAGGGTTATTGTATTGAGTTTGAATTAGATTTTGTGAAAATTCAGGAAATTTCAGGACTTAGCGACTTTTCAGTTAAGAAATATATGCAAAATTTTATTGAAGGGAAAGAAATTCTATCTTTATATACCCATAATAATGAGTTTGCTTTATTCGGAGTAAATTACTCTGAAGAACTGCCCCTTATTAAGATAGAGGATCTCTTGAAACTACCTGAAAGTTATGAAAGAACTAAATTAATTCTTAGAAATACAGTAGGAACAAAATTCAAAGATTGGGCTCATGAAAAAGAATTTAGAATCGTAACCAAACTCAACAGTAATGAATCGGGTTTGTTAAACTTATCAAGATTTGTTCCATTTTTAAGATTTAAAGGAATAATTTTAGGTTCCAGAACTAAGCCTCAGAACAAAGCAATTGTTACAAAATTATTCAATAAAGACACCTTCAAATATTATCGAGCAAATCTTGTCGAAGGAAAATATGCCTTATCTATAACTAAATACAAATAATTTTAATGCTGTAGTGGTTATGGATTCCCAGCTAATTTAAATAGAAAGCTTAAATCCAGATCAAATCCAATCTATCAATAAAGTGCATTTAAAAGCACATCTCCAATTCATTAGAAAGTTCGACTTCTACAAACTAAACAATATTTAATTGAAACAATCAGCAGATATAAGTCTTTGACTCCGACTAAACTCATCTAATTATTATCAATTAAAATAATTATCTATATAAATAAATTTTCTTTTTCAAAATGCCCCTACCTCTTTCTAAGCTGTAAAGATTGGGTAATATGGAATGTATAAACAATTATAATCAGGTGATATAGTATAATTTTATAAATTTTTTATTTGTTTACTATATGCTTAAGCTAAAAATATGACATTCAATATATCCGCCCAAGATCTGTTCCTATTACTATTAGCATTACTTCCTATAGGTTATTTTATTCGTAAAGGTATTCTTGCTTATATTAACAGCAGTGTAAATCATAAGTTTGAAAAGAAGTTAGAAGATTTACGGGCTATATACAGAAGAACAGAAGAGGATATTAGATATTTACATAATACTGTTACATCAGCTATTAATACTACTGAAAGCATCAGTAAACCCTACCAATTAAAAGCAATTGACAACCTATGGCATAACTTTATCGAAATAAACAAATATCATAGGCTTGCATTATCTTTAGCTTCTATAAATATTACAGAAGTTAAGAAATCTTGGAATGATCAAAAAATCAAAACTTTTGTTAAATTTTACACAGAGCAAATAAATATGAATGAATTAAATGCACATGCTTACAAAGCAAGAATAGATCGAATATGGGTTACACCAATGGCATGGGCTTTGTACTCGGCTTATGAGACTTTAATTAATTACTTATTTTCTCAGTTTCTAATATTAGATTTAGATGAGGATCCTGATAGATTTCTATCAACCTCCAAAATTATTGCTCTAATAAAAGAAATTGATCCCAATAGCGAAGAAAAACAATCTCTTCCAAACGCCAACTTACCTATATATTTAGATTATTTGGAGCAAAAGTTATTAGTCGAATTGCAAGAAAATATTAATGTTAAAAATAAAATTGAAGATAACATTGAAGTAGCAAAGAAAATAATACGGCTAGCAACTGAAGCTCAAACTGAAATACAAAAAGAAACTTCTAAAAGCCCTGCAAATCATTAAGATATACAACTTTCTTCGTATTTACATTATTCGAATGTTTTTTGGAAAAACTGTGTTATCTATTTTATTTATTAAATATATAAATTGCCTAGCTCATGAATGCTTGATAGCCCCCTTAGACGGCTTAGCGTTTTTTTTGTCTTTGCTCTTCATTTGATTTTTTTTATGTATATTGAGAGCTGTTCTGAAGATATTTTTTTCATTTTTATAACCCACATTAAGTTTTCCAAGATAATCAATGGTTGTTAATGCTTCTTTCATACTATTAAGATGACTTAAATTGGATAAATGTAAAAAAAATATAAACTTAAAGTAGATTTGCAACTCATAACAATAGCTTCTAGCTTTCTTGTTATGACTCATATTGTGTACATAATCGTTGCGTACATTTTTCAGAGTAGTTATAACTTGAGAATGGTGAGAGTTATTTCCAAATATTATTTTAGATCTATCGATTATCTTGTCATAATTTCCAGGGCATTCATTAGTTAGCTTATCTAAAGCATTCCATAATAAGACCAATGATATATTAGCATCATAATCATCTAGAGCTTTAACGTATAATACAAGACTATTCTTTAATTCTTCTTTGTAGGGAGATTTTTCTATTTTATCTATTATCTTAGAAAACAAGCTTTTGAATTGCTTTATTTCGATAGCTTCCAATTCAATAAATTTCAATTCATAACCAACCTCATTACCTAAGGGCTCACCATTTGAATTATGTAAAGTATGAAATGGGCCGAGGCATACACGATTGATTGGTGTTTTTTGTAGGCCTGTGAACATTTGAAATGAATAGTTATTATAGAGTGAAAAAAGAGCGCGTAGTATATTTAAATTTTTTAGATGTATCCCAATTTCATTTGAGTCAGTTAGAGTAGAAACTATACACTTATAGTAATGTTGATCTTGTACAGTATTCGTATGCAATTTTTTTAGTATTTGTTCCCTGGAATGGAACTTACGTGGGATTCTTTTGTAAAATTTAATTTTACTTTCAAATACTTGTATTTCTCTGAAGGGTAATTTAGAAACTGAAAGTGATGTTATCAAATTTTTGTTTTCATACTTCCTATTAATTTTTTTAGCTTCAATTGAAATTTGGTCGAGAAAGTCATCTGGGTTTAATTTTTTATTCAAAACACAATATCTTACTGCCTTTATCACTAATTCATCTTTATCATTATCGTCAATATTATCTGAACTAAATTTAATACTGTCTTTAATATAATCAAATGGAAGAAGTTCAAAGGAATTAGAATAAAAGACGACACTTCCATCCTTTTCAACTTCTGCCATTTCAAAAATTTTTTCTAAAATTTTTGAAGGGGATTGAGTTTTCCATTTAACTGAGACTCTCATATTACTCTCACTTGCTTCCTTATTTTATTTACCAATTATAGTGCAATATATACACATCCAACATTTCTAGGAAGTTACTTGGTATTTATTTTTAATGGATATTATAAAGGGGGCATAATATTGTTTTATTTGGATTTAAGACAAATAACTCAATCTCGAAAAAATGTTGCTTTTTAACACATATTTATCTATCAATGGAGTGTACTTTATATATATTTTAAATTTCATTTCTATATTTAATGTAAACCATTCATCGTTTTACCAAATTACAGAAGAAATCTAAATTTTTTTAGCTAGATGACATACTCCTCTTTGGATTAGCGCATTGTCACCTAAACGAAAGATCACATATCCTGAGTATCGATTAATGTTTGCACTAGCCCCTTGGAAATCAATCACATAATTACTTTCTTCGGTAATTAATTTTCCCTCTTGCGTAGCATTTGTTATATCCAATTCCATAATGGCTCTATTACTACTAGGATATAAAGCAAATGAATAAATATCTTTATTAGATTCGGGAGTAGTTTGGAATGTACAAACTAATACAATAGGCTCTTCTGTAGAACATGCCTGCATAAAAAAAACAACAATAAAAAAAGTAATTCTTGCCCATGACTTAAGCATAAATTTCCAAATATGAAAATGAGAGCTTTCTATAAATATATTTTAGTTCATTAACTATTCAAAAGTTAAATATTAAGGAACATTGATATATGACAAGCGTTTTTGAACTAATGAATGAGAATATTAAGGTGATAATCCTCCCCTACTCTTATAGTTCTTACTTCAAAATTTTTTACAAGAAAATATACGATCGTTTTACGAAATTTAATCTTAAGATAGAAATTAAATTCATATCGAGTGAAAATCTTTAATTAACCTATCCCTAAATTTTCACATGTATAGTTTTTTAGATTGAATGTTCAAAATCCATTTTAAACAAAAGAGTCCCAAGAAATGCTCTGAAAGAACTATTCAAAATCATCTAAATGAAGCGACTGAGATTTAGCAACTATCCAAAAATCTTTCCAGGGGTCAGCTCTAAGTGTTTCCAGTCGTTTTGGTAGAGTAAATATAGTATAAAAAGTATCATTAATATTATCAGTCAGCTCATCCCAATGAATGGGTGTAGCTACAGGAGCATGAGACCTTGCGCGAGTTGAATAAGCACCAATTGCAGTTGCATCCCACTGATTACGTAAGTAATCAATAAATATCTTTCCCACTCTCTTTGCTTTAGACATTTCACTAATGTAATTATTCGGTTGCATCTTCTCCAAAGTTTCTACAAAGGAGAGAGTGAATTCTTTAATTACATCCCAGTCATATTGAGGCTTAATGGGTACAACAACATGTAAACCTTTACCTCCAGTAGTTTTAACAAATGAAGTTAAATGAAATTCTTTTAAATATTGTCGTACTTCAAAAGCACTTTCCACCACCCTACTCCAAGGAACTTCAGGTGATGGGTCTAAATCAAAAATAAGTACATCCGGAAATTTAAGATGAGAAACTTGGCTTCCCCATGGGTGAATTTCTAAAACACCCATTTGCGCCAACCCTAATAGACCCTCTCGATTAGTAACATACATGTAATCACTCATCTCATGATCTTTTGGCGACTCAATTAAAACTTTTTGAAGTTCTTTGGATGAGGATTTGTTAAACATTTTTTGATAAAAACACTCTTTGTAATCTGTTGGACAGCGGACAAGGGTTAATGGACGGTTTTGAATGTAAGGCAACATGAAATCACTGACTTGTTCATAATAGTCAAAAACCATTTTCTTGGTAATGCCGTCTTCAGGATAAAGAATTTTATCGGGGTGAGTTAGGCGAATATGCTTTTTAGGTAATAGGTCTTCCTTGGTTACTAATTCTCTGTTAATTACCTGAAAAGAGGTTTCTTCTTCTTTGGTCACTTGGAGTGCATCCTTATCATGCCGCAATCCTTTAAAACTTGGGTGTCGTAATATTTTTTCCGAGGTCCATTCAGTAAACTCAACCTCACAAACCAGTTCGGGCTTAACCCATGTTGCTGTTTTATATCCCGGAGGATTTTTTATTGAAAATGGATTTTCTTGGCTAATTCTTGCATTCAGTTCTAAAGAAATAGCTCTTAAGGTTGCGGAACTGAATCCTGTGCCTACATTCCCACAGAAAATTAAATCACCTTTCGAATCAAAATACCCTAAATACAAAGAGCCTATATGAGTACGCGAACCTTTAGGTGGTGTGAATCCTCCAATAACAAATTCCTGTCTTTTGGTACATTTCAGCTTTAACCAAGTTTTAGTACGTTTGGTTTGATAGGTGGAACTTGCTAATTTCGATATAATTCCTTCCAAAGAATAAGCGCAGGCATTTTGATAAAATTCATGTCCGAAACCGACTATATGGGAACTGTAATGGAATATAGGGTGATTCTCCGGTATTAGGGTTTCTAAAATTTCTTTACGCTTTATCAATGGTAATGAGCACAGATTCCATTTATCGTAGTACACAATGTCGAATAGATAATAAAGAAACTGTGTTTCAACATTTCCTTTAATTGAATTTTGCATGAGTTGGAAACTGGGACGGCTTTGTTCATCCAATATAACTAACTCACCATCAAGTAATAAATTCTCAACAGGAAGCTTGGCTACTGCATCTGCAACAACCTGAAATTCTTTAGTCCAATTTTTATGATTTCGAGACATCATGCGCACCGAATTTCCTTCTTTAAACGCAAGCATGCGATACCCATCATATTTAATTTCATGAATCCAGTTATCCCCTTCAGGAGCTGTATCGGCTAAAGTTGCTAACTGAGGTGATAGAGTTTGAGGAAATGGGGATTGTGGTAAATCAAATTGGAGTTTTTTAAAAGGGGAACGCTTTCTAGCAGTTTTAACCTCAGTATGCTCTTCTATTTCTTCTACTTTTTTTCCACTGACCACACTTTGAGGTTCCTTCTGAGTGATATCAAAGGAGTCCAGAGGTTGTGCAAAATCATCCTCATATTTTTTTAAAAACCAAGTGTCCTCACCTTTAATTTTAAATAAATCCCAGCGTCCGCCTAGTTTTTTTGCATGAAGAATAAAACGTAAGTGCCCTTTTTTGTAGGCTTTTAAAGGATTTTCATCCAGCGATTCCCATTTACCGGTATCCCAAATAATCATCCGCCCACTGCCATATTCTCCTTTTGGGATAAATCCTTCAAACTTTAAATATTCAACGGGATGGTCTTCGGTATGCATGGCTAATCGTTTCACATCAGAATCGAGACAAGGGCCTTTGGGTATCGCCCAACTTTTTAGTACTCCATCTAATTCAATGCGAAAATCATAATGAAGATGACTGGCTTTATGTTTTTGAATCACAAATCGATGAAGATTACGGGAATGCAATTTTCCCTTCGGTTCAGGTGTTTTTGAAAAATCTCTTTTTTGATTATATTGCTCTAGACCCATTTTATAATTCCATATTTTCATTGAGCCAGAATGACAAAAACCACCCTAAGGTGGTTTTCGCAGTAGAAGTAGCACTTAAGGCAAGCCTTAAGCTATCCTACATCTTAACTATAGTTTATTTTTTTTACATGTCAAAAATTCAAAACATTAAGTGCTCAATTTATCCTTCAATATCTCGTGGGTCATGGCCGTGGCTATCTTTGGTCTCTATTCGCCCTTGCTTATCATGGATAACTAGCTCTGTGTGTTCTTTGGAGCTGAGTTCACGGGCTTTGTTGACTGCCTCTTCTTTCGTATCAAAATGAAATTTTTTGGAATGATGTGTTTGTTGAATATCCCAGCCGCCTTGGGCATTGGGAATCACATGGTGTTCTCGATTCATTTTTCTTCCTCCTTGTAATATTCGTTTAAGAATAAAAGTATCATTCAAACTGAATAGATTATAGGCAATTTCCATTAAAATAGCTTTATCGGAGGAACTTCGCTCCATCGCGTTGTATTATTATTGGAAGTTTTAAGAAGAGTAGCATGCAAAGGTAACGTTACAGTAAAAGTAGAACCACATCCAAGTTGACTATCCAGATTTATATTACCTCCTAGTTTTGTAACGATTTGATTGACTATATAGAGACCTAATCCCATACCACTTATTGTACTTTTATGATTTACACGTTCGAATTTTTTAAAAATCCTTTCTCTATTTTCTGGTGCAATACCGATTCCAAAGTCCTGTACGATTATTTTTAGAGTTTCACTCTCCACTATAATGAGTGTCACATTGACTGGATTTCCTTTTCCGTATTTGATACCGTTAGTAATTAAATTAATTACTATCTGCTCAATTCGATAAGAATCCCAAAATCCAACTACTGAGGTTCCTTTATAAGTAACCAGAGGGCCAAATCTTTTTGTTATTTTCATGAGTAACTCATTGAGGTCAATTTCTTGAGGGTTAAAAAAGAACCATCCTTCTGAAATAGCTGTCGTATCTAGCATTGTTTCAATTAAGTGTTCCATAGTTTCTATTTGTTCCACCCAGGTATCGAATAATTTCTTGAACTTGATTTCCTCAAACTTTTCTTGCTCTATTAACATCTTGCCTATCTGCGCAGTTATTTTACTGCTCGTTAAGGGGTTTTTTAATTCATGTCCCAGCATCAAAATGATTTCTTCTCTAATAGAAACCTCCTCTTTAAGTTCCTCTTTTTGTTTCATAAGTATTTTCTGTAATTTTATTTGTTCAATGGAATCCACTGCGTGTTTCGCAAGAATATCAAAGACTATTAACAAGCTCTTATTAGGCTTATGAGGAATTTTATAATGAGTAGAAAACATGCCAATTACTTTACCATCGGGATTTATTAATGGAGTAGATTGTATCGCCCTGACTCCTGCTCTTAATTGAATATCTAAGGATTCACCTTCAAATAGAGAACTATGATAAATATCTTCGATGATGATTCGTTCACCTTGTTCTAACGCACTCCCATAAGAACCCTCTCCTCTAGAAACATGTTCCCAATAATTTAGCCAATATTGCGGAAATCCTCGTTGTGCCACAATTTTTAAATGCTGTGTCGTATCATCAAGGAGTTGAATAGTACCGAAGTCTGCTTCTGCAATAGCAATTGCTATATCGATAATGCCATAAAATATTTGTTCTATTATAAAAAATTCTTCTTGTGAATTTATCATGTATGCTCTTAATGTTTTCTGCAATTTATTTTTTTGGGGTTTTCTTAAAGTACAGAAAACAGATTTTAGAGCTTAGGCAATATATTTTTGGATATTGCAGTAATGGCTAATTAAGGGAATTTTAAAACGGCTATATTTCGCAGTAGACGGCACTTTGGATAATGACGAAACAATTTTATGAACTTAGAAAGTGATGAGCTTACTCCTTTCAAGATAGGATTTACACTCGTCCTAATTTGAATAGTAGCGTTATTGGAAAAAGAACCTTTTGAAAAGATATTGGCTATCAAAAAAGACCTTTACTGTGAATAAGTAAACAAGTGTACATTAAAAATTTGAACACGTCTGTTTTATATTATTTTAATATATTGTATGTTTGGATTAATTAGTAACTTTCTGTGGTTTTTTTAAATTAATTGCAAATTATCAATCATTTTTATCGGGCTCATTTTATGATAAAAACTAATTCTTTAATTTAATTGTGAATTTTTTTTAAATCTCTGTACTATTTCACAATCGAAATTGTTAACTATTTGGCCTCTTGACTCACCAAATTCTTTATCGCCTTCAGTAAGCATCCATACTAGGAGTGCATTTAAATCATTACTAGACTTGGTATCAAGTATATGGGTTCCCCAATAAACAGTTGCTGTATATTTAAACATCGTCATTCTCTCTAAAATTCTAAAACAAAATGGTTTGAAAGGTAAAAGGGATCTAAGAGGGTATAATGTGGTGACAGATTCTAAGAAAAATGAAAATGCTTATACAGTCTGATAAGTAAATTATAGCATATCGGTAATTTAAACAGTTTATATTATATCCTATGACTTATTACATTATTTTAAAAAACTCTAAAATACTTTTAAGTATTCTTCCTTTATAAACAAACATCTACGAGCAACTTGGGGAGCGCAAGCTTCTGTTTTCAGGAAAAATAGAAGTGGTGTTTCTCAAAGACTTTATTCTCCCTTATTAGAAAGATAATAAAGACAGTGTTCCCTCGTGGGAGCTGTACATTTAAAAATGTAAGGAGGCTTCCTTGTGAAGCAAACTTTCTGACAGCCCACCAAGGCGGCTTTCATCAGATAGGTCAAACAAAGACAATTGCTTCATCTGATATACTTTTTCATGTTGTTTTAATTTAATTCCGACTCCTAACAATCGCACCGGAAGACATTTTCGAGAAAAGCCCTCTTTGATTAATTGGCAAAGAACTGCAACATCAATCTCATGATGTACCAGTTCTACTGTGGTTTGTTGAAAGTCATTAAATTTTAATTTCACAAACAAATTATGAATCCCTAAAATCTCTCCTGCGCGCTCGATACGTGCGTTAAGTCTCCTAATAAGTTCTGGCAATGCAGCAAGACAGGCCTCAAGATTAGGCAAATCTTTTAAATAAGTCTCCTCCACACTAATTGATTTGCGGATTCGCTCAGGATTGACTGGACGATTATCAATTCCGCGCGACAATTCATACAACCGTGCGCCCATAATCCCAAATTCATGAATCAGATATTCTAAGGAGTATCGCTGCACATCCGCGCACGTTTTGATATTGTAAGTACCTAACTTTTCCTCCATCTTGGGACCTACCCCAAATAGTTTTCGAACAGGTAATTGCAGCATAAACACCTCAACATCTTGAGGTCGAATCACCATTTGTCCATTAGGCTTATTCCAATCACTAGCAATCTTGGCCAAGCTTTTATTGGGTGCAATCCCTGCACTGGCAGTTAATTTTCGAGTTTGAAAAATACGCTTTCGTATCTCTTGAGCAATCCAAGTGGCACTTCCCTGACACTGCGTGGATTCGGTGACATCAAGGAAGGCCTCATCCAAGGATAGAGGTTCTATCAAATCCGTATAGTCTGCAAAAACCTCACGAATGTATTGGCTTTCTTGATGATACACATTCATGCGACCAGGGCGTACGATAAGATGGCGGCACAATTGTAAGGCCTTCGCTGTAGACATTGCCGAGCGCACACCAAATTTTCGTGCGGCATAATTACAGGTTGAAATAACTCCTCGTTTATTGGCATCCCCTCCTACCGCAATAGGTCTATTGGCCAGTTCTGGAAAATCACGCATTTCAATTGCGGCATAAAAACAATCCATATCAATATGAATGATTTTTCTTGTCGGATTCATCTTTAGTTCACTCATAGTAGAACCTTCAATACAAGCGAACTTGAGGAACCTCAGACCATCGCGTGGTATAAGCAGGTGATTTAAGTTCTGCGCGCATTGCCCACGGTTTTGAATATCCTTCCGCTGCGAGTCGAATCGTGCTTCGTCCATACTTTTGATTGATGTGATCAAACACGCTCATCAGCTGTTCCGTATGATGTAATTGTGCATCACTTGGCTGATGAAACATATCCAGCTGGCGAGGGTTTTTAGGAATTAAATCTTCAAGACATACCCCTGCTTTTTTATAGTAATATCCTGATTTATAAATACGTTGCAGACATCGTTTGGCAATTTTGGTAATGAGGCGTAAATCATCGGTTGCATTCACAAAACGAAACTCCATGGCTTGAAAGTGTTGTGCCAAATCCTCCCGAAACCGATTGGTATGTACAAAAACAAACATGCGCTGCGCTACCAAGTGCTGATTGCGCATTTTTTCAACGGCGCGGGCACAATGGCTACTTACCGATTCGGCAATAGAGGCGTATCGGGTTTGCATCTGTCCAAAACTTTTTGACGACATAATACTTTGTTTCGGCTCAATTTCTTCTAAACCACCACAGGAAATTCCTTGAAGCTCCATGGCCGTACGCATTAACACGACATTAAAACTTTTCTTCAAAAGATGAGTATTGGTCATGGCCAAATCATAGGCCGTATGAATACCCCGCGATATTAATTTATTTTCCCATTGCCGCCCTACTCCCCACACATCCCCTACTGCAATTTGCTTTAACAATTGCTCACGGTTCGGCGTGATATTAAACACCGGAATCTTAAAAACCTTTTTACATAAATGATTGGCCACTTTAGCCAACGTTTTGGTGGCTCCAATACCAATTGAGGTAGGTATTCCCGTATGTTTTAAAATTTTCTTCTGTAGTTGCTCGCAAAAAGTATCAAGGTGCGCGATAGGTAAGCTACTTAAATCAAGAAATGCTTCATCAATGGAGTAGATTTCCACGTGTGGCCAGTGTTCCTCAATAGTACACATCACACGATGACTTATGTTGCCATATAGTGTGTAATTTGAAGAAAAGGCTTTCACTCCATGCTGCTTGCATAAATTTTTAATTTTAAAATAAGGCTCGCCCATCGTAATGCCCAATGCTTTGGCCTCATTCGAGCGTGCAATACAACAACCATCATTATTGGATAACACCACTATAGGAACATCCTTTAAATCAGGACGAAACAAGCGTTCGCAGCTGGCATAAAAGTTATTGCAATCGACCAGGGCAAACATGTTAGGCAAGCTCATGAAGAACTAAAGTGACCACACCCCAAATCACCATCTCACACTCTTGGGTAATATCAATGGGTTTAAATTTGGGATTAGCAGGAAGTAATTGTACCTGACTGCCCTTTTTTGAAAGGCGTTTCACCGTGAGTTCGCCATTCACCGCTGCAATTACAATACGTCCATCAGAGGGCTCTATGCTTCTGTCGACTAACAGCCAATCACCTGAAAAAATACCAGCCTCCACCATCGAATCTCCTGTGGCTTGCAAAACAAACGTGGAGGAAGGATGTTTAATGAATTTGGTATTTAAATCGAGATATCCTTCAATGTAATCGTCCGCAGGAGATGGGAATCCTGCTTGCACTTTACTTGCAAATATGGGCAATTGATGCGCTGTACGATTCTTTAATTGTTCTAATTCGGCAAGCGTGGCTACCGGAAGACGAACTGCTTTGGTCGGCTCACCCCTAGGACGTCCTGCCCCTGCTCTTTTTCCGCCTCTTGGTGACATGATGACTCTTTTTTGATTTACGTACAAATATCATAGACAAGGAAAAATAAGCTGTAAATCCCACGTCAAGGCAACATGAGCTGAAATCACCATTAAGTCTTCGAGAATATTAAGAATTTTTTTTTAAAACTTTTTATTTAGCTAAGGGCTCCATCGCCAAGGGATGGTCAAAATCAGCCTTATTCACTAAAGTAGAAACCCGATACCCTTCCAAATCATCATAAGGATAAGGTTTCATTAATGCCAATAGTTGTGCTTTATCACATTGCGTGTTATCAAGCCAAATGGCTTGGGCTTCTTCATCTAAAATAACAGGCATCCGATGATGCACTGGTAGCATTAAGGGGTTCGCGTCAGTGGTAATCAGACAACAGGAATGGATTACTTCTTCTTCATGCTGCCAGGTATCCCAAAGAGCCGCAACAGCCAGTAAGTCACGATTCTTTTTTTGAAAGAAATAAGGTTGTTTAATACCCTCCTCTTGGTGCCATTCGTAAAAACCACTCATAGGCATTAAACAACGTTTGGATTTCATCGCCTGGCGAAATGCCGGTTTTTCAAAAAGGGTTTCGGCACGAGCATTAATGAGACTACCTATTTTTTTTCTGTCTGTTACCCAAGAAGGAATGAGTCCCCAGCGCAATAACACACTTTGAATTTCATAAGCTTCGGTTTCCACGAGACAAACCAGCTCAGCCCCTGGCGCAATATTAAATCGAGGGGTAATTTCAATCGATTTGGATAGATGAAATTGATATTTTAACTTGTCATAAGAGGCTATATAAGCAAATCGGCCACACATGATTTCGTCCATTTAGGAAGTTTTATCAGTATAGTCCTTAATTCTGATTCATGAGAAAAATCTCACAAACTACTCGTGAAGAGGATGTGTCACGCACTTTTAATTCAGTGGATATTTGAAACAGGAACACCCCTCAAAATAATTTTAGTAAATAGAGGGGAATTTTTTTTGACTATTTATTATACAGATATTTTCTCTTCGAAAGATGATTCCAATGCCACAACAAAAAAACTACTAAAGTGATTTTTCTTATCGAGTAGCCATCCTAAGCGATGCATTTTCTTGCCAATTGATAATGTAAGGATTTTCATATCCTTCAATTGCAGCTACGTGCAATGCCCATTGTTTTTCCCAGGAACTTGGAGGAAATGTTTTATTCCAAACCAGAAACAATTGTCTTTGCGATGAGCTTAACGATAATCCATAATGTTCCGCCATAAATAAATAAGCGCGTGCCACCACTCCTTTGGCAGAATCGGGCGGCTCAGCCCGCCGCAATTTTTTATCAATTTTCATGGTACATCCCAGATAATCGGGCTGTTCAGGCAACACACTAAACCGATAGTTCGAACGGGCTTGATTCACCACCCCTACTTCCGGCCACAAGTTATAAAGTTCAGCTTCCACATGACGAAATTGTTCATCGATTTTTTCACAACATCGTCGCCCTTTATAGGGTTTTCCATGTTTGTCCTCGCACAGGAGTTCACGCCAACATGCAAATTGCTGCCCAAAGTGTTCGGCAGCCATAATATGCTCCCACTCAATGCGGTGTGCTCTTTTGATTGAATCTGCTGCTTGCATGCCACAACTGGATAAATTGACTTCTTTATCTTCATAACTGCATTGGCAATATATGGTTTGTGGGTGTTTCTGAAATAATTGCGCTGCAATTTTCTTAGATTGTGAAAAAGAACCAGGAGATTGGGCATAGCTTAGAGAGATACAGCCCAGTAACAATAAGAATCGCAGCATAAGGTACCATGAAGAAAAAAATAGGTGTCATTATAAAATGGTTCTTTGTTTTTTCTATAGAAAAAGTATCTCGGATAAAGACATCGAATAATAAGTCTCGAATGCATGTACACTCTCAAGTACCCTTCTTTCCTGTTAGAAATATCGGTTCTTAAAATAGGTTAAGCATGATTAAGACTCGCATACACCACAATACCACCTATTTTTTTTGTATTGAGATCCCTCAATAATTGCTTGAATCCTGAATACAGAATATCCCAAGCGCGTTGACCAAATTGATGCTCAACCTGCTCGCGCTTTTGTTCAAACGAATGTAATAAAAGCGTATACCAAAGAATAAAGTACTCAGTTAGATCAACACTTTCATTAAATCTCCATCCAGTGGCAGAGAGCTGCTTTTTTAACTCGGGTAAATAAATTGGATTAAAATGAGAGGCTGTTTTTGACCATGGAAAGGGGCTTTGAATTGGTGTCACATCGGGTCTTGAGTAATCAAATAAAACGAGCCTCCCATGGGAATCTGAAAGCTGTGCTAATTTTTTTAACGCAATTTCTTGAGATGTAAAACAAAAAAAGGCACTGAAGCTATAGATACATTGAAATGATTTGTGGGCAAGCTTAGTGCTCTTCAATATATCGTCGCATATAAATTGAACATCAGGATAGCTCGTCTTTGCGCTCTCAATAAGAGTTCTATCAATATCAACTCCTGTAACTAAACCCCATCCTTTTTTTTGTACATAATGAGCAGTTCCACCTAATCCACATCCAACATCAAGTATGTGTGCTTCACTATTTTTAGCAATAGGTAACAAAGAAAGCTCGATTGCTTCAATTTCACCCGGATGCGCAAAATCCCCCTCTCTTAACATTGACAATATCTGTTTCGTATATTCCATAGAGCAACTCCACTGTTATCCCACAGAGTTAGTCGGTGTCGCTAAATGATTTGAGTGCGTTTGATGGATAAAAATTGAGGGAATTTTTTTGATTTTAAATCATTAACAAAGTATCATGATTTGAAATAGTTTTTCAATATCAAATGACATAAAAGATGCTGGTGCAGGGAATGAACTCTTTATTAGATATCAAACAAGACTTGCTCTTAACGCCAATGGCGGGACCATTGCCAGCAATCAGCAATCAGCAATCAGCAATCAGCGCTAGATTTTCTCCTATTATCATCTTTTCCCACTACATTTTATTGTGTTTCTTTCCTTTGTTCAGGATTTTGTTTCATCTCTTTGCTCTACTTAAATCCTATGGAGCACGTTTGTGCCTTCATTCTCTTGTTATTCCAATCGTTTGCCGCTGACTGCTTACAAACTCACTTAATGACTCGTTTTTACTTTGCAAGGAGCGCTTATGAAGTATCGTTTATTTCTTTTTATCACTGCCGCCGGTGTGTTGGGAAGTACAGCCTTTGCCGGCACCATGGGGCCTGCTGTTCCCTCTAAAGACTGGACCTGGGTTAGTTCCATAGCCGCGGGGCCTGTTTGGGTAAGAGGCGGTGAGACACAGACTTTTTTTCTGGCCCCAGAAATTGAAAAGACTTATGCGGACAGAAAATCCACTAATGTTCTGGCTTCTGGAGAGCTGTTTGTTGGTATACAAAAAACATGGTCATCCCAATGGTTGGGTCAATTGGGATTGGCAGCCGCCA
>NZ_CM001374.1:73370-81759 GCF_000236165.1 Fluoribacter dumoffii NY 23
GATAATCGGGCTGTTCAGGCAACACACTAAACCGATAGTTCGAACGGGCTTGATTCACCACCCCTACTTCCGGCCACAAGTTATAAAGTTCAGCTTCCACATGACGAAATTGTTCATCGATTTTTTCACAACATCGTCGCCCTTTATAGGGTTTTCCATGTTTGTCCTCGCACAGGAGTTCACGCCAACATGCAAATTGCTGCCCAAAGTGTTCGGCAGCCATAATATGCTCCCACTCAATGCGGTGTGCTCTTTTGATTGAATCTGCTGCTTGCATGCCACAACTGGATAAATTGACTTCTTTATCTTCATAACTGCATTGGCAATATATGGTTTGTGGGTGTTTCTGAAATAATTGCGCTGCAATTTTCTTAGATTGTGAAAAAGAACCAGGAGATTGGGCATAGCTTAGAGAGATACAGCCCAGTAACAATAAGAATCGCAGCATAAGGTACCATGAAGAAAAAAATAGGTGTCATTATAAAATGGTTCTTTGTTTTTTCTATAGAAAAAGTATCTCGGATAAAGACATCGAATAATAAGTCTCGAATGCATGTACACTCTCAAGTACCCTTCTTTCCTGTTAGAAATATCGGTTCTTAAAATAGGTTAAGCATGATTAAGACTCGCATACACCACAATACCACCTATTTTTTTTGTATTGAGATCCCTCAATAATTGCTTGAATCCTGAATACAGAATATCCCAAGCGCGTTGACCAAATTGATGCTCAACCTGCTCGCGCTTTTGTTCAAACGAATGTAATAAAAGCGTATACCAAAGAATAAAGTACTCAGTTAGATCAACACTTTCATTAAATCTCCATCCAGTGGCAGAGAGCTGCTTTTTTAACTCGGGTAAATAAATTGGATTAAAATGAGAGGCTGTTTTTGACCATGGAAAGGGGCTTTGAATTGGTGTCACATCGGGTCTTGAGTAATCAAATAAAACGAGCCTCCCATGGGAATCTGAAAGCTGTGCTAATTTTTTTAACGCAATTTCTTGAGATGTAAAACAAAAAAAGGCACTGAAGCTATAGATACATTGAAATGATTTGTGGGCAAGCTTAGTGCTCTTCAATATATCGTCGCATATAAATTGAACATCAGGATAGCTCGTCTTTGCGCTCTCAATAAGAGTTCTATCAATATCAACTCCTGTAACTAAACCCCATCCTTTTTTTTGTACATAATGAGCAGTTCCACCTAATCCACATCCAACATCAAGTATGTGTGCTTCACTATTTTTAGCAATAGGTAACAAAGAAAGCTCGATTGCTTCAATTTCACCCGGATGCGCAAAATCCCCCTCTCTTAACATTGACAATATCTGTTTCGTATATTCCATAGAGCAACTCCACTGTTATCCCACAGAGTTAGTCGGTGTCGCTAAATGATTTGAGTGCGTTTGATGGATAAAAATTGAGGGAATTTTTTTGATTTTAAATCATTAACAAAGTATCATGATTTGAAATAGTTTTTCAATATCAAATGACATAAAAGATGCTGGTGCAGGGAATGAACTCTTTATTAGATATCAAACAAGACTTGCTCTTAACGCCAATGGCGGGACCATTGCCAGCAATCAGCAATCAGCAATCAGCAATCAGCGCTAGATTTTCTCCTATTATCATCTTTTCCCACTACATTTTATTGTGTTTCTTTCCTTTGTTCAGGATTTTGTTTCATCTCTTTGCTCTACTTAAATCCTATGGAGCACGTTTGTGCCTTCATTCTCTTGTTATTCCAATCGTTTGCCGCTGACTGCTTACAAACTCACTTAATGACTCGTTTTTACTTTGCAAGGAGCGCTTATGAAGTATCGTTTATTTCTTTTTATCACTGCCGCCGGTGTGTTGGGAAGTACAGCCTTTGCCGGCACCATGGGGCCTGCTGTTCCCTCTAAAGACTGGACCTGGGTTAGTTCCATAGCCGCGGGGCCTGTTTGGGTAAGAGGCGGTGAGACACAGACTTTTTTTCTGGCCCCAGAAATTGAAAAGACTTATGCGGACAGAAAATCCACTAATGTTCTGGCTTCTGGAGAGCTGTTTGTTGGTATACAAAAAACATGGTCATCCCAATGGTTGGGTCAATTGGGATTGGCAGCCGCCACTACTGGCAATGCCAAACTTCAGGGTGTGATATGGGATGATGCCGACCCCGAGTTTAACAACCATAGCTATCAATACAAGATACGCAATAGCCGCATAGCGGTGAAAGGCAAGCTGTTGCTTGATAAAGGCTATTGGCTCATGCCCTGGGTGAGCGCAAGTCTTGGTGTTGGCTTTAACCGCGCCCATGATTTTACGAATACGCCTTTGATTTTTGAGGCGCTGCCTAACCCTAACTTCACGAACCATACCAAAACTGCGTTCACCTACACGCTGGGTGCAGGGGTGCAAAAATCCATCAGCGAACATTGGCAATTGGGGGTTGGTTATGAGTTTGCCGACTGGGGTAAAAGTGAACTGGGCCGCGCTTCGGGTCAGACACTCAATGAGGGATTAAAGCTCAATCATCTATACACCAACGGTGTTGTATTGAATCTCACTTATGTAGCTTAAGGATAAGACCATGCAAAGAAATATAATCAAGCACACATTAATAAACAGGGTACTGATTTGCCTGTTGTCCTGTCTGATGATGACAACAGTTCATGCGGCCAAACCCTTGTGGACGTTAACGCCGGCAGCAGGCTCCAATCCCACACAGACAGTAGCGGAAAACGGGACAGCTAACGTGCAGTACATTGTGCAAAATCAGTCGCACAAATCCAAGCGACTGGCCATTTTACCCATACCAGGCGTCAAACAAACCGCTCCTTGCCAGATAGCGCCCAAAGGACAGTCGGGCAGCAGCTGCACCTTAAATCTTGCTATTACCGGCAGCAGCCTGCCCAAAAAAGGAGCTCATGGCGGACCTGCCTTATGCCAGACCAATCCTGACGGTAGCCCAAATCCCAATCAATGCTATCAGCCAGCTACAAATCACGTCTTAAACCTGTCATTAGCGGAAACGCCACCCAATACTACCTTGAATATTTCACTCAATACACTGGCTTTGGCAACCCAGGGAATATTGACTGATGCCTCTGGAGCAGGCAACCAGATGTCCAAGGCACGTAGGCTTATCATTACCAATACCGGTGCTGTGACGGCGATGGATGTCGATTACACGATTACTCCTAATCTTCCTGCGGGCACTACGGTGAGTCCGGCCAGTTGCGGCAATATTGCTGCCGGAGATACCTGTGAATTAACCGTGACCCCTGGCAATACCCCCAGTGCCGCGGCAGACATGGCACCTGCGCCAAGCGTGCTGACGGTCAAAGGAAGTAATACACCAACAGCCGTGACTTCAAGCGTCATTGTGCTCACCTATGGCAATCGCTATCAGGGCGGATTTGTGTTTTCCATTGATGATTCTACCGTTGATACGATGAGCGTGGGTGGCAAGGTTGCCGCCTTCACCGACCAGGCTCCTCCCTTTCCCAATGGAATCATCTGGAGCTCTGATGGTACGGGCGGAACAGCTACTGACTCCATCCCTGGTATTGATGAGACCTCCAGCGAAGGTGCGCCTTCCCCCGCTTTGCCAATGCCTAATAATCCGTTGAACTTCGTTGGCTGCAATGGCGCCACGGATGGGTTGTGCAACGTTGGCAACATTTTCAAGCAGTATCCGACCATCCCAACAGGCGAGTATGCTGCAGGTCTTTGCAGCGCCACCATAGCAGGATTTAATGACTGGTATCTGCCTGCTATTTGTGAAATGGGGTTTGATGATGGTGGTTTTCCAAGTGGCTGTGGCGCACCAGCCAATCCAGCCCAGCAGAACATGCAATCCAATTTAGTGGATAATGGTGATGTTGGAAGCCTTGCTGGCTACTACTGGAGTTCTTCCGAGTTCTCGCTCGATCCCCAGTACGGCGCGTGGGTTCAGTTCTTCGCTACTGGCGGCGGCAGCAATCAGAGCGGCGCCGGTAAGGGCAATCCGGTTGGGGTTCGTTGCGTACGGGCTTTAACTATTTAGCTATTTAACTATTTTTATACCCGGGTTGCGCAAGCAGCCTGGGTAATGGAAAACACAAGAGGTTAGAAGCAGTATGGCGTTGTATTATGATTTGCCGGTGTATCGCGATACCTATGCCTTAGTGTTGATGCTGTTCAAATTCACTAAGGAATTTCCGAAAGAATTTAAATACAGTCTTGCGGAAAACATGCGACGCGACGCTCTGGTGCTGGTGCGCGCGATTTATCGAGCCAACAAGGCAGAAAACAAGCAGCGCGAACTGGAAGATTTTATGGACGGGTTTGAGCTGCTTAAGCTTGAGATTCGTCTGTGTGTGGATATGAAGTTATTGCCCATGCGAAAACAGGCGCAGTTAAGTGCGCTTATGGGGCGTATCGGCAGACAGGTTACCGGCTGGAAAAAGGCCAACCGGTAAGTGCCGGAGTCCTGAGTGTTACGGCATTCAGGAGCGAGCAGGTTTTTATTTTAAAGCGCAAAGGGACTGCTTTTTTTAAGAGTAGTAAAATTACATCACCGCAAGAAGCCTTGCGATTGATTAAGACGCCTTTGGTATTGCTGGCAACTACTGGAGTTCTACCGAGAACTCGAACAATCCCCAGAACAACGCGTGGAATCAGTTCTTCGCTACTGGCGGCGGCAGCAATCAGAACAACGACAATAAGAACAATCCAAATGGGGTTCGTTGCGTACGGGTTTTGGAATAAAAACACATGAAGTCACGACGGGCTGTTTTGCGACAGTCCGTTTTTTTATGAGGACACACGATTGGCAGAAATGGCAACTGAGACATCAGGGGATATTGGCCTTGAGGAGCTTTTTGAAGCTTATGCCGAATGTCGCCAGAATAAACGTCAAACCATGAATGCTCTGCAGTTTGAGGTCAATTACGAGCAGGCACTCATCGCGCTCTGGCAGGACATTAATGAGCGCACCTACCGGCCGGGACGCTCCATTGCTTTTGTGATTGACAAGCCGGTGAAGCGCGAAATCTTTGCCGCTGATTTTCGTGACCGCATCGTGCATCATTTGATTATCCGTAAACTGAGCCCTTTGTTTGAACGCGCGTTTATTTATGACAGCTATGCTTGCCGTAAAGGCCGGGGCGCACGGCTTGGCATTCAACGGGCCGACCGTTTTATCCGTCAGTGTTCCCGGCAATATACGCAGGATTGCTATGTGTTGCGCTTGGATATTCAGGGATTTTTCATGGCCATCGACAAACGCATCTTATGGACAAGGCTCTATCATTTCATTGGGCAGCGGTATTTTTCCCCGGATAAGCCGCTTTTACTTTGGTTATGTCATAGGGTGCTGGCAAACAACCCAACCAAAAATTGTTTTATCAAAGGCGGACGCCAAAAATGGGTTGGATTCCCAACGGATAAAAGCTTGTTCCACGCCAAACCCCATTGCGGCTTACCTATCGGAAATTTGACCAGCCAGACTTTTGCCAACTTCTATTTAAACCCACTTGACCATTTCATCAAACACGATTTGGGTGTGCGTTTCTATGGTCGCTATGTTGATGATTTTATTCTGGTACATACGGACAAAGAGCATTTGAAGCAATTAATTCCAGTGATTAAAACCTTTCTGGCAACAGAGCTTAAATTAACGCTTCATCCTAAAAAAATATACCTCCAGCATTACAGCAAAGGCATTCAGTTTCTTGGGGTTGTTATCAAGCCGCATCGCATTACCTCTGGCCGCCGCACCAAAGGGAATTTTTATGAAGCCATCGCAAAGCATAACACTGTTGCTAAAGACCATAAACCCACCAAAGAAGAACAAGTCGCTTTCTTGTGCAGTATGAACTCCTATCTGGGCATCATGAAACATTACAACACCTGCGGATTTCGCAAAAAGATGCTGATTAAGCATCTGTCCGTTTGGTGGTGGAACATCATGTATTTTAGTGGCGGTTGCGCCAAATTGGTGGCTAAACAAAGAACGGCACGATAAAGAGGATGTAAGTAAACAATGAGTTTGGATGTAGGTGGCTTTGATGAGCAGGTTACAGGTGATACCATCACCATTACAATCAGCAATGAGCATCGCTTGATAAAGCTGGCGCAAAAAATTCCCTGGGATGAGATGCTGAAATTAGTATTGCCCGATTTAAAGCGCACTGACAAAAAACGCTGGTGGATGGGCAGGCCCTTACGGATTCGTATTCATTTGGGGGCATACATTCTACAGCAGATGTTTGATTTAACCGACCGCAAGGCGGAGCAGGCGCTGCGCGATAATGCTGCTTATCAGTTGTTCTGTGGCCAGGGTCTGGTAAAAAAATGGCATATTCCCGACCATACTAAAATCGAAGCCTTCCGCTCCCGTTTGAGTGCCGAGACACAACGAAAGCTGGCTAATCTTATCAGCCAGCAGGCGGTTAAACTAAAATTCGCCAACCCAGAGGAGCTGGATGTAGACTCCGCCGTGCAGGAAGCGAATATCGCCTATCCTGCTTTGGTGAATCTGCTGATTAAAGTAGCCATACTGGCTAAAACCGTCGCCAAAGGCCTAAATCGCCTCTGCCATAAGGGCGAGGAAGTTTTTCGGGTCAATGTCAGTCATTTAAAGCGGATAACCCTTTATTATTTTCGCCTGAAACAAAGCAAAAAAGACACGGGTCTTTTAAAAACTGTGCGGAAGCGTCTGTGGCGCGAGACTTATGCTGCAATACTGCCGGTACTCAATCAGCTGTATCGACTGACGCCAAAAATCAACCACGGCAAGTACTGGTTTCTCCGGCAGGCGATAGAAAAGCTTCGCTGGCGGGGTTGTCAATTACTGCAGCAGACTCATGAATGGCTTTTTGAGGCCAGCCCCAACTTACCTGTGATTCGATCACTGCATGCGTACGAGGTAGCCTGTTTTAATAAAGGTAAGTTGCACAAGGGACTGGAATTTGGACGTGCTTTTCAGCTTGGACGCATTGGCGGCAACTTCCTGTTTGTCGGCGAATGTACATCCACGCACATGCCCGATGCACCTTCCCTGCCGGCCATGGTAAGGCTGCACCAGCGCCTGTATGGCGAAGACACATTAGCATCCATCGCTACCGACAAAGGTTATTACTCCCGGGATAATGAAAAAATGCTCGAAAAGGCTGGCGCCCAGGATATTTATCTACCGCGTCCGGAACGAGTGCTTGATGCGCCGCCTGAGAAAACCACAGGAGACATGCGAGCACTGCTGCATAACCGTCGCGCCGGCATTGAACCATTGATTGCCCATACTAAACAAGGCGGGCAACTTGGACGAAGTCGTATGAAATCCGATGAAACTACCAAAAGTGCCGGTTATGCTGCTGTGCTTGGATTTAATCTCAGGCAGTTAATGCGGTATATTACAGGAGAGGTGCGCCCAGAACCCCGTAAGACGATAAAACACGAGGCAAAAAGAACAAAAAATGACAGTATCCAGGCGGTAGCTTGATTGCGGCAACGAGCAAGTCAATAAAAGGTAAAAGTGACAACCAGAAATGATCAAATGAAGAACAAAAAGGACCTGTTGCAGGCAAAACATTTCGCGACAGTGACGAGTTATCAACAGAAAATGTGAATAACTCTGTATTGAATCGTCAATCATCAAATACATTTTTCCATCATTGAATCTATTCTCGAATTCGGAATGTAACTTTCTCAACAAATTGTGAGTAGATACTTCTATTCAATATATCAATGAAGTAGATTTTTATACACATGATCATTCATTTAATGTTGTACATTTTCTCTATAAAGGTATCAGAAAAGATAACTCAATAGATGTCTCAATGATGCAACAAAAGGAATCGCTAAAGATATCTAAATAAATTTATATTTGATTAACACACTAAGCTAAAGATATCTAAATGGATACCTGAATAGATATCTCTAAAGTACTGGTTAGTGATTTATAAAGGTATCGTTAATTATCGAAACAGATACCATAAAAGATATCAAACATTAAGCACAGTATTGAAATGGTGAGGATTTAAATTTTAGCTTTTTATCAAAATTACCATATTACTCTATATTACATATATATAAAATTAAATGATATCTATAGAGATACCTAATTAAGAATCGCATGATATCTATAATGATATCTAATGAGCTGCACGCCCATATAGGTATCGACTAGGATATCGGTAAAGGATACGCAATGGATTTATTTTGGGTATCATATTGCTTAAAAAGATAATCAAATGGGTATCTCTATAGGTAACTTATAAGGTACCTCTTTAATATCCGTATAGAGAACACGAAAGGTATCTAAATGTATGCTACAGGTATCGCTTAGAATAACCCTAAAGGTACCTATATTATTAAACATAAAACTTCTCCAGGTTAGCTCATAGGGAGATCAGATTATGA
>NZ_CM001375.1:0-6670 GCF_000236165.1 Fluoribacter dumoffii NY 23
ATTTCTTGGTATAGTTAATCTTCTCTTGAATATACTCTTCTGAGTAGTTATTTATAATATTTTCTAATATTGACTCATTTAATATGCCAAAAGTTGATTTTATTTCTTTATGTATCTGCTCATTTTCACGATCAATACAGCTGACTTCTGATATTATTGTATTTTTTTTGTTCTTAACTAGAACCTCAAATCCAGTAATTTTTCTACCAACTCTTATTGGATCCAAGCTAACAGCAAAATTAGCTCGATCATTAACCTCTTCTAATGAGGGCGAAATGACATTTCTTGTAAGTTCCCGCATACTTGGATATTTATCTTCAGGAACTCCTAAAATTTTTCTAAATGTATCTAATGAAATAATTTTATTTTTTTGTAAGTTAATAAACCGTGTACTATTTTCATAAAGAGCATGACCATATTTCGATTCAAATTCAGATTGCAGATCAACGTCGATTGTACCGTATATAGATGGATTAACTAGTAAATCAAGCATGATTTTATGAAAAGAAAAATTGATGGTATTATCTTGATAGAACGTAGGCGCACCATGTAAAACTCGTAAATTTAAAAACGAGATATCTGTAGGTACCTTATCTTTCAATAAATTCCATTCTATTTTTAATGATGCCAACCCATCAATGGACTCTTTTAGATATTGGGTATTATTACTATTAAACTTGACTGCTTTTAACAGCTTAGAAAAAGGCATATTACATTCGACAGCGACCGAATTTTGATGGTTATTTATGCGACCATCTCCTTTTATTGCTTCATACAAAAGCACATTGACAATTTTCCGTTGCAATACACTCATTAAAGAGTATGCATGAATAATTGTTACATGTTTACGTATTGTTTTTTCAGCGAACATTACCCATTCCGTTTGGCCTTTTTTCTTATTTTTTCCTCATCATTCTACTCAAAATAGCAGCGCGTATTATGGCAGTTTGAGGGCCTCTTATATCAGGATATTCCTTTACAACTTCATTTCTCATATCAGAAAAAAAACATCGTTGCTTAAATGTCATATAAATTTTATCAAATACGAAATTTTCACTATTCCCTTCTGCATTGAGTACCATTTCTTTGTAATCAGGATTTTCCTTTAACATTATGATGGCTTCGTTTACCCAATCAGTTTTCTTTTTTAAATTATATTTTTCAGAATTTAACAGAATTTCTCTGAGTGACTCTTTAATTTCTTTATTAATAGTAAATGTAATAATTTTCTTATCGTCTTCATTATTATTGAGTTTCAGCTTATTCATTTTAATCACACTTCCTGAGCAATTAGAGGAATTATTTTTTTAAAGCACTCCTCAACTGACTTACCATTATTCCATTGGACATTATTGCTTAACATATTCATTTGCTCGACGATGCTCTCGTGTAGAATGTTGCTTGAAACTAAGGCATCAAAGATAATTTTGGCAATATTGGGTTTTACCTTACCTAAACTAACATTTAATTGTTTACGTCCTCTTATTTCTTTTTTTGTAACTAACGAAAATTCAAGTTCTTTTTTTAGCTTTACAATTGCATCAAAGGATAGATTTTCTATGGCTGCCTTTAAGAGAACTTGTTGATGTTCTGCGTTTTCAACTGAAATAATTAATTCAATTAATTTTACATTCTCTATTTTTCCTTCAGCAATCGCCTGCTTTATCTCTGGACTAGCTTGCAAAATCAGAATATATCTTCGAGATTGTGTTATAGACATTCCCGTTAAATCACTTAATACTTTTGATGTTATTTTCTCGCTATCACTTTTTTCTTTATTTTCGTTTAAATACTCTTTAACAATAGCCTCAATACTCGCAACTCTTTCAGCCAGAGATAAGTCTACACGCTCATTATTCTCAATCCACTGTAGAACTCTTAACTTTGAACCAACAGGTCGTTGACTTGCAATTCTTGCTATAATTTCCTTTTTACCGGCAATCGCTGAGGCCAAGGTTCTACGTTCACCAGCGATTAAACGACATTTGTTCCCAAATCTGTATACAAATATGGGGTTAATTAACTGATCATCTAGTATAGTTTTTGCTAATGACTCAAGCGATTTCCAATCATTTTTCTTTTTTGTATATTCAGGATCAGAGGGATCTATTCCATTTATTGCATCATGAAGTGTTAGTGCTAGTTCACGATTGTTTTCCGGATCAAGTTCTATTTTATCTAAGGACAATACTTCTATTGACAGTTCCCCAGCATAATCATTGGCAATTGCCAGTGTTCTTGATATGGCATCCTTTGTCTCTCCAGTTTTAACTGAATTCAGTTTGAATTTACTAACCATAGGAAGCCTCCTTTTCTTCTATTTTGTTGTATACATTATGAAATACCCTGTCATATACATAAGAGCACCATTTCTCACTTTCAATTCTAGCGAGATGTGTTTGTGGTAAGTTAAATACACAATTAGGTTTTGCATCCTCTACTACCAATTCTGAATAAATGGTTCTTTGGGCTATAGGAGGTAATAACCATTCTTCTGATTTTTCTATTGAACGCAAATCATTAAGGAACTTAGTATGTACTGCTGTTTTACGAACTTGGTTAGGTAAAATTCCCGCTATTTTAATAGTATCGTCTTTCACTCTTCTAAGTTGCTCTTGTGAAATTGCTTGGATCATGCCTATGGTTCCATTAATACCATATTGTTCAAGTTCAGTTGGCAATAGTCCATGAGTTGCTGCTCGCAACCCTGCCATTGTTAGTGGGCCAAACTGTGGATTCGTATCAATAATAACAAATTGGTAATCACTGTGGGTTGATAGCATTTCGGTAAATTCTTTAAGACGATTTATAACCTTTTCTTTTACATCAACTTTTAGAACACGTTGTGCATCTTCCAATAATGAAGCAAAAGAAGGAAAACAATGTAAATTGTCAACCCATGTTGGATATGGATAAATAGATTTACCTATGAATATATCTGCAATACTACTAACTCCATCCCAATGAGGATCATCTTCTGGTAAGTTGTTTGGATCCCACTCTGGATGTGCTTTAGGCATGTAACCAGTTGGGTGAGCTGGATCTCTTGTAGTCGGAATTAAGCTAGATGAAGAGTTGCCTTGTGGGTCTAAATCGATAAAGGCCCCTTTCATGTTTTTACATTTAGCTAGATATTGTGCAAGAGTGAGAGCAATAGTTGATTTGCCAATCCCTCCTTTGTTTCCGGCTGTTGTAATTACTTTCATCCATCCCCCTTTGCAATAAGGTGCTTTGTACTATTTTTTTAGACTAACTTTATTGAAACAAATTTGCAAGCGGTAATTTGTACTATTCATCTTAATTCTAAAAAAAGGAAAATATATATCTTTTTTCTTCTATTCATAAGTTCATCAAATAAAAACATCATAACCATATGATTTTAAATGATTTATATAAGAGCTATTGTGTATTTATTTGGGATTGATAGTGTAGGTTTATGAGTTTTTGTGTGTAGTAATATGGGGATTAATGGGACTTAAAATTTCATGTGTGGCTTTATGGGAGGTCATGGTGTAGGTATATGGTAATGGTGTAGCTTTATGGGGTGTTTTTAGCTTTTATCCACATTTTCTAATGTCGGAAACTTCTGACAGATACTGGATTTTTACTCTAGTACCTTTAAAATTTTGATTAGTATCTCGCATTGTGAATTTTTGTAAAATAATTATTCCAGCGTTTTGTGCGCGTTTATACTAACCGCCCAACTATCAAATAGATGTGTTTATCTTGAAGACAGAGTAATATTGCAAAAGTTACATTAAATTATACTTTTTGCATTTTTACGAGTAAGTTATTGACTTATTTTGATAATATCCTAAATTCGAGAATGGATATAAGATAATGTTATTTTCATGTTTTAGATATCATTTTTAATTGTAATAAATTACTTTCTATAAATAGAGCATCTCATTATCTGATGAATGACGGCTCCTTTAGTAAGCTAAATGTCAAAAATAAAAGAACTGTTTTCCCATCTGCGCCAGTGTATATGATTAATTCATATTTAGAATATTGATTGTTAAGCAATATATGTTGGTAATATTAGTCTTCGTATAGAGTTATCTGTTTTATCTATCTTTACCCATGGCGAAGAATATATTGTTTGGCTGAGATTTGTGTTTTTGATTAAGTGGACAAATCTTTTTTATAGCTATGCGCTTATTATCAAGATAAATGGTTGTGTCGTTTGTTATTTTTCAATAACCTATTTAACAATAGTCCTATATCTCTCAGGGCATTATATTAAATCTTTTATTTTGATGGAATAGATGGATTTCTCTACTAAATTTATTCTCCTAATTTAATCAGGCTTTTTAATGTTGAAGCAATGGCTATTACATTAATCCTAGAAAAAGCAGTTCAATCGTAACGTGAGGCTTTAGTGTGCTAAATTTTAAAGGGTTTGTGATGCTCTTAATTGTCTTTGATATTTTTTTGTTTTGGGCCGTTTGAATTTTATTAAATTTAATCCTGGATCTGTTTTAATGGCACTTTAAATTTCACGGGACCACTGTTATGGATTATCGATTTAATAAATTGTCCCCGGGGGATAATATCGTTAACTCATTGATTATAAATAATAAAAATATAATTAATTCTTTAATTAACGGTTGTGGAATGGTGTAGATTTATGAGAAAGAAAATTCTAGAGTAAATTGAAGAAGATTAACAAGAAAGGATTCTAACTTAATCGGAAAAACATAAATCTCAATAACTTAAGTGATTAAATATAAAATTTGGGAGGAAAAAACTTGAAGAATCATTTATTATACAGGGCGACATCCATGTTAATTATTTTTTCTTAACAGCAATACATTATAATTAAAGGTCTGAAATATTGGCAACTTATCATGGGTGATGCAATTGTGGCTGTAACGTAGAGGAATTACTATATGACTATTATTGATGCAAGACCTACCTGTTTTTATCATCCGATAAAAGTCATTTTTTTAGATGATAACAGAGCATTTTTGGATGCGTTAGATTTAGAATTTGGCCAAAAGTTTAATATACTAACACTTACAAGCTCAGATATGGCTTTTCATCTTATTGATAACGATTGTCAAGATATCACCCAATCAATTTTCAAATTAATGAATGATGTGAATTTAGATACTACTAATGATCGAGTTATTGGCTTTGATGTTAGTAACATGTTAAATCAGCTTTATCATAAAGCAAGGTTTGAGAATGCACCATTGTTAGTTGTGGACTATCAAATGCCCGGTATTAACGGAATTGAATTTTGCAAAAAAATTAAAGAGAAAAAAATCTTTAAAATTATGCTAACGGCTGAAGCAGATAAAGATACTGCGATAAAAGCTTTCAATCACGGTTTAATTGATAAATTTATACTCAAGACAAGTGAAAATCTATATCCAGAAATTACATTAGCTGTGGATGACCTAACTCAGCGCTATTTCAGAGAGTTAACAAAAAATATAGTTAATGCGTATGAAAACTCCATTAATAATTTATTTGATAATGAATTATATCAAAAATTATTTGCTAGTGTTCTAATACAAGCACAGGCTGTTGAGTATTATCTAGTTGATAACTCAGGTAGTTTTTTATTTCTTGACAAAGACGCCAAACCTACATGGCTTATCCTTAGACACGTAAAAGAGCTGTCAGATCAATTAGATTTAATGCGGGGATATGAGCTACCCGAACAGACCATGGCCGCTGTTACAAAAAAAGAGAAAATATTATTCTTGTTATCAGAAAAAGAATATAAAAAACCAATAGCTGAGTGGATTAACTATTTATTTGATGCGCAAAAGCTAGATAACAATTACTACTACAGTATTACCAAAGATCATTTAACTGATTCTATAGATTGGGGAAGGGTGGTTTCATATTCCTCATATCTAGCAGAGAGATAATTTGTCACAATTATTCATTAAAAAGAGATAAAAAATAATTTTCAATCTTTGAAGTTTGCTCACGTATAGCGCTCATAGAATATAAAAATTTTTCCATCTGCTTTTGGTTAATATCGACGGTATCCATTGACTGTGAAATTGTATTCATGAAACTCGAAGCAGATTTTGTCATGCTGTTGATGATAACAATTGAGTTTAAAAAATCGTGTTTTAATTTATCTTTATCCGTAGAGTTCATGTTGAATTCCCGTGTGCAAATTGAAAAGGTGGCTCTTTACCAACAATTGTTTTAATCCATGGCACTTGGCGAAATCGATCTCGCGAATGGCCAGTGGCAAGATGAACGTCAATAAACCCCTTATCAAAAAGGAGTTTTGCGCAATCCTCGCCTCTAACATTGTTTCCTAGATCTGAGTCAATATAAATAAGAGTATTCTTACAATAATTATTTATTTCATTTACGAACTCATCAAATGACGAATAGGTTGAAATACTTTGTCCAGCCTCTTCAGCCGCAAAGATCCAAGTCATTCGCATCATTTCATCATCATCAATAAAAACCACCGTATTTATAAGTTCTTTCTCTGGAGTCTCAATAATTTTAATATAAGGTACATAAGATTTTGGTATGATTTTAACGCCAATATTTTCACATCGATTTCGTATAGCAATATCTTCAAAGCAACTGGTAACTAAAATAGCTTTACCATTTAAATTAAGCTCTTCAATCACATCTAAACCATTTGAGCTATGATTGAATTTTGTGTATGACTGGGTAGATTAGA
>NZ_CM001375.1:7776-16330 GCF_000236165.1 Fluoribacter dumoffii NY 23
ACGCCGCTTAATGAATAATTTGTCCCATACACAACATTTGTCTATAGCTCAAACCATTTTTAATATCAGCGAGCAACTCATAATCCACTAAATATAATATTGGAGTTTTTGGATCAACTTTATACTGAACTAAGTCGATCGCGTTATAAAAATGAAACATTTTAACGTGTGAAATATTTGAAAACCGTTCATTCCATGCGTCATGGATGGATATATCGTCATCTAATACGACAATATTAGTACCATACCTAATATTCATTGAGTCACAGAACCAACTAGGGGGGTTAGACCTAATTAGAGTGATATGAATTTTTGTCCCAACTTTTTCTTCAGAGTGAATATGCATTGAACCATTGATCTGCTCTAAATATTGTTTAGCATAAGATAAACCAAAACCAGCACCAGTTTTCTTATTAAAGCTAAATCCTTGCTCTGTAACCTTTGGCAAGATATCGGGAGGAATGCCGCAGCCATTATCTTCAATAATAATTTCGACATGCGTAGTATTGCATGTTAGAGAGATAATAATAGAGCCATTAGAATTAACTGCCTCAATACCATTATTAATGAGATTAGATAGAACGCGCTTAAAAGAATCAGGGTGTATCTTAGAAAAACAATTATATGAGTGGT
The DNA here is from genome assembly GCF_000236165.1 of Fluoribacter dumoffii NY 23. Taxonomy (NCBI): domain Bacteria; kingdom Pseudomonadati; phylum Pseudomonadota; class Gammaproteobacteria; order Legionellales; family Legionellaceae; genus Fluoribacter; species Fluoribacter dumoffii. Next base: position 8,410 of record NZ_CM001375.1, read on the forward strand.
CGGACCCAAGTAAGTTGATTTGGATTTTGGTTGCGTAATATTCATATCTTTTTTCTGCAACGATATTATCTAAAACTACAAATATTAATTCTGGAGAATTATTCATATATATTTCACTACTTTTACAGTCAAGCAAATTATTTTTAGATTGTAAGAGTAGGTTATTAGCAATATCATTGATTCTTTTAGCTGCATTTCTGATCATAATGCGTTTATTTTCAGGAATCGATGTTACATCTGATAGTGCGGTGTTTATTGCCGCTAATGGTGATCGGATATCGTGAGCAACAAGCTCAGCAATATTTTTTCTTACCTCGTAATAGGCTTTTTCTTTCTGTAAATTGATTATTTCTCGATGTTCATCAATAAATTTATTAGCAATTTGTCTATATTCATTAATTTCAACTTTTGCAAAATCAACAGCATTATTACTTTGATGTGATGAAATAAAATCAAGCAAGTATTCGGTATTGTTTGCTATTTTTTTTCTCATAGAAAGGAATAGAAATAAGAAATTAAAAAGAAATATTCCAAGTACGATCAATAAAATTAACAAAAGCCCATAGGACACTGGCAAAGTATAGATAGAATTATATTGCTTACTTGCAACCACCGAGCCCAATATCTTTTCATCATTTTTAATTAATGTTATACCGGAAATTTGCCCATTATCTTTTTTGCATAGAAGGTAATTATTTTTGCTGTTTTCTTCGCAAGTACCTACATCTTCAATTTTATTTTTTAAAGGAACAAATTTTATTGAGTCTAGTTTGCGTTCATTACCTAAATTGTATAGGACTAAATCAAGAGCATCCTTATTATTAAGAAGCTGATATCTACCAATTTCATCAGTGGTAAATGAGTCATTAATAATTAAATTTCTGGAAAAGACACTCATCTGATTATGAAAATAATCTTTTGCAAGCATGAGTATAAATCCAAAAATAATAAATTGGATTAGAGCAGAATATGCCATTTTCTTGATAAAAATTGCTTTGATTGAAGAGCTTTTATTTTTCATAAGCATATCCATTGCTATTAACTGATAAAATAACGTAATTGGTCGATCGATAAAATTGACCATTATTTAAATAAGCCCCGGTAATGCCAATATAATCAGTACTTAATATGCTGTTTGTATTGACGATACCGGTTCTATTCAATGCTTTCAAAATAATCTTCATCGAATCATAAGTGTATGCTGCCAATACAGTGGGTTTTTCATGGAATTTTTGAATATAAATATTTTCAAATTTAGTTAAAGCATCATAGGGCTGTATAAAATCTAAATTGCGGATAAAATGAGAGTGAATTACTTTATCATTTAGTCGCATAAAAAATGTTTGACTAACTGAAGAACCAAAGTTTTCTGTGCCAATAAAAACAGTGCTATGGTTATTCATAATATTGGCAATTTTTGCTGATGCTATTGCACCTGACAATAAAAAAACATATTGATATTTTCGTTCATTCAAAAAAATGCTCAATTTTCCCTCTATATCGCTGTCATTTTCTAGAAAATCAAATGTAGAATATTGTACGTGTTCCTTTTTTAGAATGCTGGAATACACTTCCTTATACTTTAGCATCTCATCACGGTTAATTTCCGTTATAAGCAACACGTTGTTTATATTTTTATAGCGCTCATGTAAGTAGCTCATCATTTTTTCAGCTTGGTAATTATAGCTTGGCATAAAGATAAAAATATTCTTAGGTAATTGATCAGAGTTGGTGGTGCTAGCGTAGGAAGTAAAAATAGGAATGGTGTCATTTTTCTGTTCTTTTACAGCTAATAACAAGTCTGATAGATATTCAAACCCAATAATTGCAGAGCAAGAGTCATTTACCATTTGATTATAAATATGCATTGGCTCCAATGGTCTGTTATTATAAAAATAACTCTTAATCACAACTTTGTTAGAGAGATCATTTTCTTCTTTGGCAAGATATGCTGCATTTAAAAAAGACTGACCATATGATTTTAAATTTTCTACAATCCTACCGGTCAAACATATTTTAATTTTAGATTGTGCGTGAACAACAGGGGATATTAGTATAGAAAACAATAAGATGATTGCCTTAGAGCTATTTAATAAATTCATTTAAAAGCTCACTAAAACGATCATTCTCTTCTAGATGTGGGTAGTGAGACGATTTATTGAAAGTTATAATTTCATGAATGTTCGACAATGCTATTTGGTGTCCGTTCATGACAAAATCGTGAAAACCATTTATCCATAATTTACGTATTTTAAGCTCATTAATATTAACAGAAAAATTGGCTTCTTTTGAATAAAGATCTTTTCTTACACTGATAAACGTGTTCATATCCAATGGTAGATTGATCTTTTTCTGTGCATTTTGAACCAAATTATAATATTCTAAATTGGCCCAATATAAATAAGGTCTGTCTTTATTTTCTTGGAAAACTGGAGTTAATTGTTCTGATAGTTCCCAGATTTTATTAAGGTCAAGATTATTAATTTCATTTAATATTTTGTTATATAACTCTAAATTACTTTTTTTCAGATAGGATAGGTCTAGCATTAAATTATTCAAACGAGGTGTTAGTATTGATTGAGCGGTAGAAACAAAAACACCAGGGATGGTCGACTCATAATTTTTGTAGTAATCAAAAAGAAGTTTTGCACCATAACTATGTCCAATCAAAGCATGGATGTTAAGATTAAAATGGTCATCAAGGTATAGAATTATTTTTTGCAAATCATTTATATTATCTTGCTGTAATACTAACTTTTTAATTTTATTAGATTTACCGCAATTTCGTTGATCATACAGAATAATATTGCACTGGAGAGAATTAAATAAATTATGATGATCAATAAGATACTCTATGGTTCCACAATTGAGACCAGGGCCACCATGAATGAAAAGAGCATAAGGTAGACTCGAGCTTTTAGTAAATCTGATTATATAAAATTCTTGATGTGGCAAAATATCTTTTTTGTAAGCTTTCATTAGTAATTATTTTCTCGAAATATTCTGCGGATCCATACAATTGGGGCTGCAAATTTAATGGCGGTATTTTTTATTTCTTTTTTCACTAATGTAGTTTTTTCATTTAAACAAACTAAGTCATAGCGAGCTGGTTCTTGTCCATGCCTTAAGATCCTGACAAATACTTCATCATTGTCCGCAATAATAATACAATCTTTGCCAATGGCACTCTCAATGTTGTTGACTATTATACCGCCAACATAATTCCCAGGGTATAAGAGAGGGATCATGCCATCATCTTTTATAACGGTGTCAATAGAGTGTTGTAGTTCTCTGAATAGTAGTAATTCTTTAGCTATGTGGCTTTCGTCACCCTCTTGGATATCTAAATCTTTTGTGATTTTTGTGGCATTTTTACCAATGCCATGCATTAACCATGATTCTGTGCAATAAATATTTAACTCTTTAGCTCGTTTAACGATTTTTACAGCCCCCTGCTGGGATAAACCTCCTCCCCATGCTAATTCCCATCCTTTTAATGATTGAGCAGTAAAATTAGAATCGCGACAAAAATCTTCTCGTGTAAAAGACAGGAGATGCTCGCGTATGAATCTTATTCTCTTGCCCCGAGACTCGGGGGATGAAACATTGTCTATTACAGGATTGCTCATATTTAAATAATTCAGTCAGGTGCATGTTTATTCTATGATATACCAAAATGGTTAATAAATCTTCGTAAGAATTTACCAAAAAAATAGTATAAAAAACATCAAAATACAATGCGTTATAGCATATTAGGTATGACAAATCATTATAAATTTACCTTAATGGTAAAAAAATTATTGTAATTTTTACCATTGGCTGATAGTCTTATCTAATAAATTAGATAAATAAAAGGATTTGTTGATGAAGTTTGATGTTGAGTTATACATTAATGCTAGGAAACAAATAGAAAAAAAGTTTCAATTATTACCCTATGGTCCTAGATTAATTATTTATGAACTATTAAATCTTGCAAATCCTCTTACGGGAATTGTATCTGACATTAGTTATCGTGATCTATCAAGATCCTTAGAGATTAAAACCGCTCCAGGTCGAATCAACAGTGGTGTTCCATCTAAGCAAACCATCAGAAATTTCATAAAGTCTATAGAACATGAGTGTAGCGAATACTTTCAAGTTATAACTGAAGGGCAAAATTTAAAATTTATATTCCCAGAGGTCCCTAAGATCTATAATCAATTGATTATAAAGAAAGAAGTTAACACAGATCTTAATTCACCTAAATCCCTTATAGATTCTGATAGAGAAGGAGATTCAGAGGGAAAATCTAACATAGAAGTTAACAGAGAAGCTAACACACTAAAGAGCTCTGCAAAGAATATTAATATATTTAATATAACTAACTCAAACAAACAAACTGAAATTGCGAGCAATGATTTTTGTTGCAGCAAAAAACCAATTTGCGATGACTTTTACCCAAACACAAAAACCATCGAAATGGCATTTTCCATGGGACTAACCAAAGTAACTGACAAAGAAGAAATTCAGGCGTTTATCAAGCACAACAAAAAACAAAACACTCTATGGGCTGACTTTAATCCAGTATTCATTAACTGGCTTGAGCGAGATGCCCAATACATGCAAAAACAACTACAAAAGGCACAAGGACAATTAAGGAGTCATCACAATGAGCGTGGTACAAATCAAAGCACTCTTAACCAAACAGCACTTGAGCGAGTCAGCGAACATCATGGCATTTCAATCGACTCACTCTGGGACACCTCAGGCAATGAACTCAACTCCGGTTCATTTATCGAAGGAACACTTGTCCAGCCTCTGGATGAAGCTGACTGCAATATACGGGCAACTTTTTATCAGTAAGCATGGAGTGAATGATACAGGAGTTTGGTTTGCTGCACTTAAAGATTTAACTCCAAAAGCATTAGACAGTGGTGTGGAGCGATTAATGACATTGAGTAAAGGCGACAAGTTTTGTGAATTTCCACCCAATTGCCTGCAGTTTCGAGCTTTGTGTCTTGGCTTTTATAGTGATTTGCGCCTGCCTTCTGCTGCCGAGGCGCATAGGGAGGTTTTAAACAGCGCTTATTCAACGAACCCAAACTGGAGTCATGCAGTGGTTAAATTTACTGCCAAAAGACTGGGGCTTAAATTTCTGGAAATTGATAATGAAGGCCATTCTTTTGCAGTATTTAAAGAGGCATATGAACGGGTATGTCATTTAATGAGACAAGGACACCAGATCCCGGAAATTAAAGAGAAGGTGCTGTGCACTTTGCCTCAATCAAAAGACATTGCAACAACACACCTTGCGAAAATTCGCCAGTTATTGGGAGTTGCATGATGAAACAAATTCCATGTTTAAAACTGTTTACAAAGGAAGAGCTGTACTGTCTTTTAAACGCCTGCTCTGAGTCATTAGCTCTGGCCTATCAGGAAATCCCTGAATGCGATTTCTGGCACATTGCAATGGAGGCACGATTGGCATGCGAAGCGCTTCGATTCGAGATTGATTCACAAAAAAAAGAATATTCAATTCACTAACCAATAAAAGGAACACAGCATGTTAATACTTACACGTAGAATAGGCGAAACCGTACTAATCAATGATGACATTTATATCACCGTGCTCGGTGTTAAGGGTAATCAAGTCCGCTTAGGGTTCGATGCACCACAAGATGTAATTATTCATCGTCAGGAAATACATCAAAAAATTAAAAAAGAACAATCTCTGTTTTTAAATAAGCCTGGTCAGTGGAAGGAAGCACGGGGCGTACAGACTCATTAACCATTCAAATCACCATACTAACGAGTTAAGGGAATAATATGAAACCATGCATTAACCAGATACAAAAGGCAATTACCACTTTAGCTTTAACTGGATCTTTTGCCCTGTTGGTGAGCTGTGCTGCAACATCAACAGTGATCGAACATCGTAACTTAGAAACAGATACAAAACTCAGCCAAACGATTTTTCTTGATCCTGTGGCTCAAAGTCAAAAAACGATTTACATCACAATTAAGAATACTTCTCAAGAGTCATTATCCATTGATAAGTCACTAAAGCAGGCATTAGAAGAACATGGCTATAAAGTGGTTGGAAATCCATCCAAAGCCCATTACCTGCTGCAGGCCAATATTCTTAAGGTGGGAAAAATGAGCGCGTCTGCAAGCCAATCCGCGCTAGGTGGCGGGTATGGCAGTGCATTGGCAGGGGCAGCAACAGGAACTGCACTGGGTGCATTAAGCGGTCATTCAAGCACCATGATTGGTGCAGGTATTGGTGGGGGAATTATTGGTTTGGCTGCAGATTCTCTAGTCAAGGCAGTGAATTACACGATGATTACCGATGTACAAATTTCTGAGCGCGTTGGAAAAGGTACTGTTCATGAGCAGTTTAATTCCAACCTTCAAAATGGCACTGCATCTGGAACCACACAGACATTGAGCAAACACAGTGATTACCAACGCTATAGAACGCGGGTGGTATCCAATGCCGATAAAGTCAATCTGAGTTTTGCAGAAGCACGACCCGCATTGGAACAAGGTCTGGTAAAAACATTAGCGGGCATTTTTTGATGCAGCCTGATTAGAGCTTCATGAAAAAAGTGCATAGGATTTAAAAAACAATAATGAGTTAAAGAGGGAATAGTAATGAGAATCAATGTAATAGCAGGACTTATCATCACCGCACTGGGTTCACCCTGTGCTGTTGCAACCAGTTCGAATCACTACGATTTAGAAAGACCAATTTTTGATACGTCTTATCAACTCAACCAGATTGCCAAAGAAAACAATTCCGATTTATGTTCTGGAGATGTCGCAATTGCTGCAGCCTACCTGGAATCAGCAGGAGCCCAATTGCAGCATCATAAAAAAGACAGTGCAGTTGTTTCTATGGCTTATGGATACAATGAATTAAAAGCAATCAGCAATGTAAGAAGCTACTGTACACATTTATCACCGAAGGTAAAACCCTATCTTGCACGAGTTATTGTGATGAAAAGTGAACTTGAGAACATCAACATACCAGAAACAGACCAAACATCGGACTAATTTTAAAAGCTTAAGTTCATAACAAAAATAAAAGGAGCGCTCAATGAACCCAATTAAAACACTCATGCTGTCGATGACCCTCATCGTTGTGAGTGGAGTTATTCATGCAGAGCCCACAACACTGCCTGAAAACAATTTTAAGATTAATCAGAATCTGACTGCCGTTTCAACTGAAAATGATGAACAGGATGTCGAATATTTTAAACACATTCTTTCCAGTGGAGCGCTTTTTACGCTTTTGCTAGCAATGGATAAGGAGGTTCCTGACATAGCAAAAGCAGTTGAGTATGTGGCTTTGTTCAAAAAACTGGATTCTGCAAATCACCTACTGACGCAAATTTTAGTTGAACTTAAAAAGAACAACCACCTATTAAGTCAAAGCATGCTTGATAAAGGAGTAACCATGGATGGATAAGCGCTCTTTATAAAACCACAAAAACACGATTCATTAAATAAAAAGAATAAAAAATGAGCACAAATTGGGGCTCAGGGGGATTTTTTTAACCAAAAAAGGAGAATGTGATGAACTATAGAACAGCAATGAACGATTTGAGCATTAAAGGATATCTGTATGCCAGGCAGCTGCTCCCTTTTTTAATGATTGGTTTGGCACTGTTGTGTTTGATGCCAGACTCCTGTTTTGCTGCTGAGAATCGGCTTTCTGGATTAAAAGAGGAAGTAAAGGCAACCTTTGGAGCGGATTCAGATCTCCCTTATTTTCTTTTGTTAGCAGAAGGGCTTGCAGGGGCTTATGCCTACATCAAAACCAAAAATATCGCAGTCCTTGCGGGTGTTCCTGTATTGATGGTGTTTACTCACTGGGCATTGAAATAATGGCTCGCAACTACCAAACCTTTATGCTCTCTGATGAGCCCAAAATTGCGGG
>NZ_CM001375.1:16340-93356 GCF_000236165.1 Fluoribacter dumoffii NY 23
CGCACATTGCCTCGGATGTAGCTAAACGCGAAGGGATAAGCCAAGAAGATGCGCTGGCTCATATGACCGCTGCTGGATTAAATGTCCACGCCGGAGTTGCAAGTGAAAAAAGCATGCTGGGAAGCATTGGGCGGTTTGCTTTTGGAGCAACAGGAGGTGCTGATAGTCATGCCAAGTTCGATCGGTCATCAACAAGTAGTGATCGTTACCATGAAGGGACGGACAGTAGCATGTCAGCGAAGGAAGCAGAAGACTTTAATCAGGCGCTTAATTACGTGAGCCAGTTTGCACAAAACCATCATTTTGATAACAGCCATTCGGAAGGGGCAAGTCTTTCGAATCAAATGGGTACCGATTTAAGGGAGGCGCAAACGGCAAGCCAAAACTACGATGCCTCGATGTCTAAAGCCGCTCGCATTAGCACGGCCAGGAGTTATGTGGAATCAAACGCTGATCAAGTTACTACCGATCTAAATCAGGCCTTCTCGAAATATGTTGCCAGTCGAACTGATGAAGTAACTCGTGATGCGTTGTATTCCAATCCTTCAGATCTGGCTTCGTTAAAACAATTACAAACGCTAGCTAATGAGTTTATCCATGAGCAACGAGAAGGTTTAATCGCACGATACGGCAATGCTTCTAAAAATGCTCGGATTGACTCCTTTTATCAGGATGCAGCAAATCCATTAAGTACAAAAGAGTCACAAATGAGAGCTGACTACCACAAAAACAGTAATGCATTGGAGGATTCTGGAAGGACTATGAGAGTTGGCATGGATGCATCAAGAGCCAAAAGTATGCAGCAAAAAATTAATAATCAGGTAGATGCGGCGGTAAATAAAACAAGCAGTGGAGGAGGGCGTTTAAAGAGTCAATACCAGCAAGCGGTTGAAACAACAAACAACGATGTAGGCGAAGGTAAAAAACTGGGGCAAACCAACGTGGCTATACCCGCCTATTTTACTAAATGGGTTGATCATCATGATAAATCAGCCCCAAAGAAGGAGCTTATCCATGAATAATGAAGAAATGAATTCACAAGAATTAAAAGAGGCCATCGCCTTGGATATAGAAACATTAAAAACATTGGACGTGGATATTATGCCGGCCAAGGAGTATTACCAGGCGAACAGGCGTTTGTTTTTGCATGTTTTTTTTAAACTATATGGAACAATACTTCTAGGATTTTTACTTCCACTTCCTTTTTATTGGAACGTGTTGATGGTGGAGACTTCAACGCACGAGCTCATCTACATTTTTTTCTGGCTGCCATTAATGGCTCTAGGACTGTGCCTTTTTGTTTTTCTATTCATTTACAGCTCATTAAATCAATACATTTTGATTGACTATCAATTGAAACACAAACTAAGAACAGGCTCATTGATTGTAAAACAAATAAGGCGAGCTGGGACTATAGCCTATCGAATATTTGCGGGGATTGTTTTGATTCCATCACTGTTCTTGTTTCCCAGTGCTGCCTTCTTCATATCCTTTGGCGCTTTTTTCATCAGTGGGATTTTAACGAGCATCCTTGTTGAAATGGAGCTCAATAGGATAGGCATCAGCGTGCTGTTTACTCTTATAAAGAATTATTTTGATAAGGACAAAAATGCCAGTGCGGCAATACCCTTAAAATAAAAAAAACACATCAAAAAGAATAATTTTTAACCACAAATACAAGCAGTGGAAGCCGCTGCTTTGCCCAAAACAAGCAGGAGGAAGATAAAATGAGTCATGAATCCAATTACAAACATTATACCCGGGGAGGCCAGATCTCATTCCATAATCTGCGGATGTGGTTTCAGATTAACAAAGCGCTCTTTCATGTTTACTTATTCATTTGGGCAGGGTTAAGCATTGTATTGACCGGTATTTTTGCGCCACATGGAATGATAAGACAGACGGTGTCCTATCACGCGGCTCACTTTTATCACCTGGCAGGGGTGCCACATGTATTTTCTATCCCTGTTAAAGGGGGGTATGCATCACAAACTGTCGAGCAGCTTCTCCACAATCACTATTTTTCTGCTACCTCAGATCGTTTACTGACCTTCTTGTTACAGTCAACTCTATGGAGTTTTCCCTTATCGTTGATTGTGGCACTTTTGGTGAGCCGATATTTCATTTATCGAGGAAAGGTACAAACACAAAACCAATTTATACGAGGGGCTAGTTTAGTCCCATCAGAAACACTTAAAAAACAGATCATAAAGCAAAGAAAAGCATCTGATTTACATCTTGATGGATTTCCCCTGTTGCAAGGTGCAGAGGTGCAGCATTTATTGGTTCATGGCACGGTTGGGATGGGGAAAAGTCAGTTCATTATGAAATTGATGGATTGTTTACGTGCACGAGGCGACCGAGTCATTGTCTATGACAAGGGATGCACGTTTACTCAGGCTTATTTTCAGGAAGATCATGATGTTTTACTTAATCCTTTTGATGCACGCTGTGCTAATTGGGATTTATGGCTGGAAGCCCCAAAAGATGAATTACTGGAAAACATGGCAGAAAGCCTCATCCCCATGCATGGAGAAAACGATCCATTTTGGGTTAATGCAGCACGCACCGTGTTTGCCTGTCTTGCAAGTCAAATGCGTGAGGATAAGGAACGTTCCCTATCCAAGCTGTTAGGGTTACTGGTAACGGGCGAGTTTAGTGAGTTGGAACCTTATCTCAACGGCACGGCTGCAGCGACTTTGGTCAGTAATAAAATAGAAAAAACAGCCATCTCCATTCGCTCCGTCATCACAACCTACCTTAAATCAATGCAGTCGTTAAGTGGGCTTGATGAATCTGGTAAGCCTTCCTTTTCCATTCGTGATTATCTGTTAAATAAAGATTTGGAGGGCTGGCTTTTTATATCAAGCAATGGGGAACAGCATAAATCTTTAAAACCATTGATTTCGATGTGGATTGCCATGGCATCCCTGACACTTTTGAGCTTGCCAGAAGATGCGAACAGGCGAATTTGGTTTATTTGTGATGAATTACCAAGCCTGCACAAATTACCCTTATTGGGTGAAACCATTGCTGAAGTCAGGAAATTTGGCGGCTGTTTTCTGCTGGGAATGCAGAGCTTTAGTCAATTGGAGAAGGTATATGGGCGTAGTGGGGCGGCTGAAATTTTTGACTTGCTGAATACCCGAGCCTTTTTTGCAAGTCCAAGTCATGAAATGGCGCAACTTGTCAGTAAGGAACTTGGGGATGAGGAAATTGATGATACCCGAGAAAATTATTCTTATGGAGCTAACTCCATTCGTGATGGGATTTCCTTAGGAAAAAACCGTATTACACGACCCTTGGTGACTTATCCTGAAATTATGGGGCTTGATCCGCTTACTTGTTATCTGCGATTGCCAGGTCAATATCCTATAACAAAATTGGAGCTTCATTATCAAAAAAGAAGCGCGAAGGCTTCAGGTTTTCTACCTCGTGCCATACCGTCTCTTCCTGTTTCTAATACCAGCATTAAACATGTGCCTGTTGTTAATGAGTCCTCAGACAGTCGCTTTAATGCGCAAGAGTCGACTAATTCCAAGCGTTTCCAAGGTGAATACGAGATTGAATCTATTTTTTGATAGAGGAATAAATTATGTTAAGTCTGCGAGTTAAACCGATTAAAATGCCAGGTTATTATTTTGATAAGGAAAATTATTACTTTTCAAATCAATTGACCACCGAATGGGTGGGGTTAAGTGCTGAGCGACAAAACCTTTCTGGAGAGGTTAACGTACTATCCCTTGAGGCCGTTGTTCGTGGTGCATTACCGAGCGGCGATGTCATTGGCCTCAAAACCCAATCCGGCGAAATCAAGCATCGTGGCGGATATGATCTGACCTTCTCCGCGCCTAAATCGGTGTCCTATCTTGGTTTGGTTTGTGGCCATAAAGAGTTTATTGATTTGCATTTAAATGCCGTAAAAACGGTATTAAAACTCATTGAGAAGGAAGCTGCCGAAGCACGCAAATCAGGAAAAGAGGGTATGGAGTATGAAAAGACTGGCAATCTGTGTTTTGCGACCATCCTCCATGACACCTCCCGAGAGCTTGATCCTCAGCTCCATGTGCATGCACTTTTGATGAATTTTACTGAACGTCTTGATGGCAAGTGGCGTGCTTTAGCCTCTGATATCAGTCGTAATCACGGCACTATGGAATGGATTATGGACAACCAAATCTTTTTAGGGCTTGTGTACCGGTCTGAAATTGCTCTTGGTTTAAAAGAAATGGGGCTCGAAATAGAACATACAGGCGATGCCCATGGTTTATTTGAAATCAAACATTTTGATAAGACATTGCTGGAACGAATGTCTAAACGCCGTACCCAGGTTGAAGAACACATTAAAGGGATGCACTCAAATTCGTTAAAAGCATATGACAGAGCAACTCTGGATTCAAGAAAGTCAAAGGAAGTGGTTTCCCCAGAGGAATTACGCATGCGATGGAAAGCAGAAAGTGAAGCGCTGGGAGTAAATCCTGCCACCTATCTGGCCACTTTAAAGGATAAAACCAAAGAATCGCATACGCCTAAAGAAGCCATGTCCAATAATCAAGAACTCGATAGAAGTGTTCTTGATGCAATTGCGCATTTAGAAGAGAAAAAACTTACATTTACCTATCAGGAAGTGTTACAGACAAGTCTCTATTTTTCCTTAGGTGAACAGGGCTTTGAAGCGCTGATGTCACGGATTGATCAAGAAATTGATGCACAAAATCTGATTGCTCTTAATGCAGAAAACTCCTCTTTTACAACGAGTAAGCTCATTAACAAAGAACAAGAGCTCATAAAAAAAATCGTGAACTTCACACACCAAAAAAAAGGCATCGAACGAAATATGGATAAAGTGTGCAAACTCACCGATAATGAGTCCATTCAAAAGGCAGTAACTCAAGCCTTATTTAATAAAGATGGAGTTGTACGCATCAAGCAGCAAAGCGCTACCTCGCGTGAGCTTTTAAGTACTTTAATTGATTATTCACAGGATTCCAAAATAATTCGTATCCTTTGTCCCTCTGCTTTTTCTGCCAATACAATCAATAAGGATATGGCCAAATCAGCGCCTACACTGTGGCAATGGATTTTATCTATTGGGAAACAGGATTTGTGTGAAACAGTAGCAGGCTTTAATTATCGTCATGGTTCAGAACATAAATTGCCCTTTTTTCATAGTAAAAAGGAGCGCGAAGTACTGATTGTGGATGAAGCACAGCGCCTGGCTCCTGACGAGATGAATACTTTATTATCTATTGCCGATAAGCGATGTGCCAAGGTCATTTTTCTGGAAAAATCACAATCTCTGTCTGGCTTTAAATCCGATATTCCCGACTTGCTTGATAAAGCCTGTATAAAATCATTTGAGGTTGATGACAGAAAGGTGCCGGCCACCAGCATCAATCTTATAGAAGCCCAAACCGTTGAGGGACGTATTCTTAAAACAGCGCAAATGTACTGTAACTTGCCAGTAATCCAGAGGCAAAATACAAAAGTCTTTACTGTCTCAAAGCTCGAAGCTAAAGAAGTCAATGAAGCAATCCGTACTCAGTTAAAAGAGCAGGGAGAGATTTCATCAGATGAAAAGACTATAAATACATTAACCCGTATTCCCTTGACCCTCAGTGAAAAAAAACTGGCTAAAAGTTATCAGTCCAATTGGATATTAATCCATAACACCCGTACGGAATCAAAAAAATTCACGGTACTCGGTATTAATGAAAAAGACAATCAATTGATTGTTCGTAATTCCAATGGGGCAAGATCACTACTTGCTGCTAAAAATATTACAGATTCCATGCAGATTTATGAACAAACACCTTTATCGGTAGGAATCGGGGATCAATTAGTGGCCACTGCCAGTTTATCCTTTGAAGGATTAAAAATAGGAAACCAATATGAGGTTACTGCATTTACCCGACATGGAATAAAAATAAGAGATGGGAAAAGAAGCATTCATCTTATCACGAGTAACGAAAAGCATTTCCCATTGAGCCATGCCTATGCCAAAACCATGTATTCCGATGATCTTAAACCCGTGAAACAAACCATTATGACACTGCCAGCCTATGCGCTCAAACAAAATACCATGTCGCTTTTATGCGAATCCAGTAAAGAAAACGTAATGATTATTACGGATAATGTGGACAAGGCAAATCGATTTGCCATGAAAAGTGCGACAAAATCCTCCGCGATATCGCTGACTTTGGATGCCGCCAAAACAAATCATGGTGCACAGATTATTGACCATAGAACCACGAGTGATCTACTCAGTTCACTAGAGCAGGCCTTAACCCTATTAACCGCTAAAAAACCCCAAAAAAGTGATGCGGAAAAAGCGCTGCACTTTGCAATTGCTCACCTTTCAGAACGAGAGGCAGCCTTTACTCGATCAGATTTACTTGAAGTGGCCGTTCATCAGGCTATTGGAAAAGCAGGTCTTAATGAAATAGATAACGTCCTGGGTAATGCCATAAACAGTGGCGACTTAATATCTGGAGGGAACGAGTTTTTGACCACCAAAGAAGCGGTGGCATTTGAAGAATCGATTATAAAGAATGTTAAAGCGGGTATTAACATTCTTAAGCCATTGATGAGCAGTGATGAAGCGCAAAAACAACTAGAACTGACAGATCTTACCAAAGGCCAAAAAGAAGCTTGTGAGTTAATCACGACTACATCCGATCAGTTTATTATGATTCAGGGGTATGCAGGAACTGGAAAAACAACCATGACTCGCAGTGCTATTGATACCATCAAGCATGCCCAATCAATGACTCATGAAGAGGTTGAACTAATTGCGGTTGCGCCCACTCACCAGGCTGTAAAAGAAATGAGGGCTCTGGGAATTGAAGCCCAAACATTAAAGAGTTTCCTTATTGAACAAGAACAGGAATCGACATTAAGCAAAAAAACACTTGTTCTTATCGATGAATCATCCATGGTCTCTAATCGAGATTGCGCAAACCTCATGCAAAAAATTCATCATTCTGGCGCTCGTTGTGCAATGCTTGGCGATATTAGCCAACATCAAAGTATTGAAAGCGGTAAGCCAAGTAAGATATTAATTCAAGAGGGAAGCATCAGGGTGGCCTGTATGGATGATTTGGTAAGACAACAAGTTATCGAATACAAAAAAGCAATCGAAACATTAATCGCCGGTGATATTGACAAGGCCTTAGCTCAGTTAGCCAATCAACCCTTAGACTCAATCACCCGCACTAAAGCGGATAGTCCTTACCATAGCATTACCTCTTCAATTATTGAAACAGGCGATTCGACCAAAGACTACCTGCAACTGGAAAACACACAACAGCAATCAATAGATCCATTCCAGGAAGAATTAAAGCAAAAGAACCCCATCGAAATGGCTGTAGGAGATTATTTATCTCGTACACCATCATGCCGTGATAACACGATTGTTATCATTCATGAAAATAAAAAACGGGAAGTTGCAAATGGTTTGATAAGAGATGCCCTTATGAAAGAATCTACTTTAGGCTCCGAAAACAAAGAATTTCCGAGACTGTTAAGCACTAATTACACTACTGCAGAGCTTTATTATTGCGAAACATATCGGGATTGCTTAAAAAAGCAAGAGGAGTATTTTTTAAAGAAAGCGGAGCACTATTTCAAAGTGGTTTCAGTAGATGAATCAGCGAAAGTGGTAGTATTAAACGATGCGAAAGGAAATAAATGCCTCTTTGTTCCTGAAAAAGAAAATAAAGACTGGAAAATTGAATTGTTTCAATCGATGCCAGGAAGGGTTTCAGTTGGTGAAAAAATTCATTTTAAAAAATCCGATAAGACTCTAGGTCGATTCGCTAATGAAAGGGTACAGGTGACGGCGGTAAATAATGAGTCATTTACCGTAAAAGACAGTAGTGGTGTGGAACACGTGCTGCAAAAAAAATTGATGAGCGACTCCCATTGGGATTATAGTTATACGGCTACCAGCTATTCAATTCAAGGAGCTTCATCCCCATTTGTTATTGGGGTTGCTGAGACTAAAAATGCGCAAGTAAATCACCTGCGGTCGTTTTATATTATGGTAACGCGAGGCTCCTTGCAGGCAATGATTTATACAGACGATCATAAAAAGCTGCAAAAACAACTTCGCGTTACTCCTGAGAAAACTTCTGCATTGGAATCACTTAACCATCTGAATGTCCAAACAAAGCCCCCAATACCCAATGCACCATCAACATCACTCAAAGCAGCGCAAAGAATGCCCATAATGAAGAACCAGGAGCCTCGTTATGATGCGAATATGCTGTCACAACACTTATCCGAGCAGGCAGAGCTGGTAATAGAATCATTGCTAGGGCAGCCTAATCAAGCGCTTTCTTCCAAAACAGAATATCGATATGGTACTCACGGCAGCTTAAGCCTCTGTTTAAGCGGAGAAAAAAGAGGAGTTTGGCATAACTTTGAAACACAAGAAAAAGGAAACATGCTTCATTTGATCCAAAAAACATTGAATCTAAATTTTAAAGAAAGCCTTGAATATGCCGCCAAATTAACAGGTGATGACCTAAAGGAACGTATTAAAATAGCAAACAAAAACCCCAATAATTTTCAAGTGAAAGACACTGATAAGAAAAGAAAAACATCAGATTATGGTTTGCAATTGGTGCGAGAATCCAAACCTATATCAGGCACTATAGCAGAAAGGTATTTAAAAGAAATTAGAAAGATACATAATGTATCTGGGGAAAATATTCGATTTCATCCTAATGTCTATACCAAAGATACTGAGGAAGTACGCTACAGGCCAGCACTGTTAAATATTGCACGAGACAAAGACAATAAAGTGGCCTGCGTTGAAGTGGTATACCTGGATAATGAAACAGCAAATAAAGCAATAATGAAGATAAAACCCAAGAAATCTTATGGCTCAAAAGCAGGCGTTGGCGTCGTTTTAAGCGAGGGTAAAGGACATGAAAGTGTCACCTACATTACAGAAGGGGTGGAAACCGGATTAAGCGTTAGAGATGCAGTTCAAAATGAACGGGTTATAGCGACTCTTGGGAAAGAAAATTTTGTAAATATCGATATGGCATTACTTACAGATAAAATAGTCATTTGTATGGATAATGATGGCAAATCAATTAAAGAAGATAAGGTAATCATTCAAACCATTGAACGATTAAAACAGCATGGAAAAACTGTAGAAATTGCCATTCCGTTACATCAAAAAGACTTTAATGATGTGAATAAAAGCAGTGGGGTTCAAGGAGTGGTAGATATATTAAATAAAGCAACGAATGTCGATAAATTTATTGGCTGCCCTAATAAAATAGATATGAATCAAGATCAAATTAAGAAGTGTCTTGAGAGCATTTCTCGACAAATGAATCTCGAACTTCCTGAAAATAAAAATAATCCAATTGAGAAACTGAAAACCCTGCAGCGAGGAGAAATGGAAATATATTAATTACTTGAACGCAGTGCATCTAGGAATTTTATATGAAAAAAATGTTTGGAGTAATTTCTCTTTTATTGATAAATGGATCATCGGTCTACCTCATTTATCTCTATGTTTCAATAGCGTGCTCCACCAAAGTGAATAACCTGCTTCAGGTTGCTTATGAGCCATCTGGAATGCAAATGATTTTTTACTTTATATCGTTTCCAATTTTTATGGTTTTAGCAATATTAAGTCGTATTCATTGCTATTATTTTAATGTAAAAAATGGATTGACTTTATGTTTATTTTTAATCTGGTTCTTGTATTTTATGTTTATCATATACATTGATCGAATAGTTCATTTTCCTAAAGGGAATGAACTATTTTATTATGGTAGTTTGGCTATTTCATTAGTGGCATTTGCTTTAATTGGATTGACAACATATTTCCAGATGAAACAATTAATGACTTATTCAGAGTAAAATTTGAAGCTTAAAATAAGCCATATTATTTTTAAATTTAACTGGTAAATACCATTAATACTAACTTAATTATTGATATATCCTTCAATGAAATTATCTACTTTCTTCTTAAGTTCTGCGATATGTTCTTCGGCATTATTTGATTCACCTGAAAGTTTATTTTTATCATAAACACAGCGAAAAATATCAGCACTTATTCCCAGTAATCTTAAAAGATGAGTCGTGTGTTGACGATTCAATTCCTCCTCTTTTTCTAAGCGTCTTTTTTCATCTTCGCTGATTACTGGATTATCTTTATTGTGTAGGTATACCTTAATTCCTAATTCGATCATTTCTTTCATGGTTTGGGATGATGAATCATGTCCTTCATCTTTTTTAATTGTTTCGAGCTGATCAATGATTCTTTGATTTAGATAACAATAAGCCTTGGGCATACAATCCTCTTTTAAATTTATAATGCAGGTTCTGTGCATTGTTTTTACCTGGTTTAGAATAATTGTATCATTTAATAATGGGTGTCGAATAGGTGTGTATATTCGTTCAATAGATATTTTTTACTCATTCAATAGGTGTGGATTAGGTGTTGATATTTTATAACTTATTGATTATTATTAAAGAGTGGATGCACACCTATATAAAATAGGGGTGTTAGCAGATCTTAAAATGCCAATCCGCACGTAAGCTACTGAATAATAATAAAATGTTTTAAGCAATAAACATTGCGAGGGGTGTGTTCTTTTTTATTTGGTTTTGCTTTTTTTGTGTGTGTTTCACTGGCCATTTTAGTATAGTTTATTTAAATTAATATTTTGGGAAGCGCATAATAATTGCGTACTTGTGATTCACGGATTCTCTTATCTATAATCGTGTCACTGAACAGGGATATTTATATCATGGGCATATTAAAAAAAATTCTGAAAAAAATTGCTAAAATCATTCATTTTCGACCATATAGCGAATGGACTGAAAATGAAAAAGCAAAGTATGCTAAACAGAATTCTTTTCGTTCTTGCTCCAAATCAAATAATACAGAAATTAATCCTGCTACAGGATTACCAATGATTGGAGCTTTAGACAGCATGGGAAATTCTTTTGGTTCCAGTGCATCCGATAGAGACAATTATTGGAATAATGATTATCATCATTATTCAACGTACAATAGCAGCAATTATGATCCATTTAACAATCGTTATTAAAAGACACTAATTTTTATATTAAATTGAGGATTTATTATGGCTTTAATCAGCGCAAGAAAAGCACCTGAAACTGAAAAAATTAAGATCGAAATCAGTAAAGATATTTACTCAGAAATAAAAGAATACTGCTTATGGGCTGGTATTGATAACATTAGCCATTTTTTTGAAGAATCATCTACGATGATTTTCTCTAAAGACAAAGAATGGAAGCAATACAGAAAAGAGAAAAAATTAACTTTAGCATAATCAATTTAAAAAAGGATATTCAAGTGAAAAACAGTATTAAAAAAACGTGTAAATACATAGTACCCATAGCTATTATTAGCATATTTGTTTTTCACTCTTATTCAGTCCAATCAAAACTAGAGCAGAAAGAAAAACAAACCTATATTACTATAAAAGAGTTATCCGAACTTGCCGCGAAAAATCGAGGTGTTGAGCCAACTTTTCTGGATAAGGCAGTAATTGCTATTATGGATTGGCTCATCCCTGTCGCTTTTATTAATAAGAATGAATATCTCAAATTACTGTCTGAACATAAAAAAGAAATTACCTCAGAATCAAAAAAAATTTATGTGCCATCAAGCAAGATGGGGGAAGTTGTAGTCATCAAAAAATTTAAATTTTCAACACCGGAGATTAAGGAATCAAAATCCATACCTATGGGCAAAATTTTTAGTGCATTTGTCATCGCTCCCTTTCATGATTCTGATAGTCCTAATCAATTACAGTTTAAAATAAATATCAACCCCATTTCGTGCACCGCAATCTCTGATTCCATTTTAAAAACTGATTATAAATCAGGGAAAATAGTCGCAAAAATTAGCGAGATAAAGTGTGCTGATGATGAGTCGAAAATCATACCTTTAGAAGCAGTCGCACTTGTGTCAGGTAGGGTATTATCCTAAAAATGAATATTCGATCTCTTCAAATAAAAGCACATTCTATAGTCTTATGTTTTTCTTTAATTAAACGGAAGTTGGCGTTTCTTTTATTCATTGTTTTTCTGATAAATAGTAAAGCTATTTTTTCTTACATAAAGAGCTCTTTAACTGTAATCATTAACAAATTGGATGTTCTTATTTTAGATCACCAAATTTTTTATTATTTGGTGATCTTATCAATCAACATTCTATTAATTATCAAAGCATATTCAAGGTATAAAACTAACAAGATGAGGCATAAAGACTAGCAAAAAACACCTCTTGCAATTCAAAGTAATTCCCAATCTCCAAAGTATCCCTCTTTGGTTTTGATTAAATCCTCATAAACGCACATTTCTAAACCATTCCCTAATTCATCCCACCCCGTTAAATCCATGGCCTCCTTCAATGCGCTCTCAGTAACAAAAAAGATCCTTGGTACTCCATAAGTCCATATAATCACATCAACATCATTAAGGGTTGCGCCTTCAAATCCCCAATCATCCATTTCTTGTTCTGGGGTATTGCGTCCATGATATAATCTTAATTTCATAATTGTCCTTTAAAATTGATTGATTTGCTTGTCATCCGTAGAATGATGAACAAAGGAATACTCCTTTGCTCATCAATGCCTGCTTATCTTTTTATTTCCATCATTTTTTCAGTAAGAGTCCATAACGCACGATTTAATTTCACATTTTGATCAATGGCTTTTACTTCTCTGGTTTTGGTTCGAGTGGTGTAACCGTATTTATTTAAACGATGGCCACGGATCCCACCTTTAATTAAGTTTTCTTGCAGGACATTAAACACGGTAAACAAATCATTATCTTTTTGATCTACATAACGCCTTGGTTGCAATAAACTCTTAGGATTAACGATAATACCCCCCTCTGTATCAGAGAATTTTAGTGAGTGAGCAGCTTCTGCAAAAATCATTTTTTCATCGTCATTCAAGTGAATGGAAGCCATATCATCGGATACATCAAGCATGTTATTTGCTGTCTCAATCACTTTGTAGGTGCCTTCAATGACATTCCCAAGAACATCCCCCTGATGTTTAATTCTAATTTCGTTATACGCTTGTCCAGCGATCATTCCATTACTGCACACAACCCGAAAAAGACCCGCCAT
This sequence comes from Fluoribacter dumoffii NY 23, assembly GCF_000236165.1. Lineage (NCBI taxonomy): Bacteria > Pseudomonadati > Pseudomonadota > Gammaproteobacteria > Legionellales > Legionellaceae > Fluoribacter > Fluoribacter dumoffii. The sequence goes on from NZ_CM001375.1 coordinate 29,479, forward strand.
TAAGCGATAAGAAGACAAACCATCATGAGAGTTAATAAGAACCAATTCGGGATAAAGCCCCTGATTATTTTGCAGGACATCATGGCGTTGAAAACGGAGCATGTGTTTTGCAAATACTTTCGCTTCTTGGTTCTGGCTTTTGGTCTGGGTTGCCCAAGTGGGGAAAAAACCTTCTGACATTAATTTATCAATGATTTGCTCGGTTGAAATGGGCGAGTACTTGGTACTCGTTTTATAAGAGCTGGCTTGTGTGAATATGGATGGCGCTAATTTGAATAATTTATCTTTTGATAATACTGGTAACATGTTGTTCTCCTATGTTTTTACTATTGTTCTCAAGGAACAAATACAGTATCGCAAAAAACCGACCCAAGGTCAAAATTATTTATAAATTTTCTTTATAAACTTTATTTATTACAAATGTTGATATTTTAAGATGCACTTGTTATACTGTTCTTGTCTTAGTGACCAATAGTAAAAACATAGGAGAACAGCATGACTATTCCAGAAATTATCCAACGCCAATTACTGCACACAAATAAAGCGATCGTCTGGTCGTGGGGTGTGTCCAAATGGTATAAAGTATCCAATACAATGCTTGCAATACGAGTTCATGCACACCGCCTCAATGGGTTTGTATGCATCACATTGGATGAGGCACATGATTTGTATAACATTACTTTTTATTCAAATAAAACAGTTCCAGAGATGCTTAAGCATCCTGTTTCTGCATATGAGGCGATAGAAGGGGTTTATTGCGATCAACTCGTTGAGTTCATTGATAATATAATCGAAAGAATACCAAACTATAAATATTAAACCTTATCCAGCCTCCAATCGCTGGGGGCTAGAAATCATTTGAGGTGATTTAATGAAAAAATTATCATTTGCCGTTAAGGCAAACATGAATAAACCCCCTAGAGTTCATGTGCAATCAGCAGATAAAAAAACAACCTATGGTTCATTTCAAGCCAATAACTGTGATGAATTTGATGCCTGGAATAAATTAAGCCCAGAAGAAACCATTGAATTAAAGCATTATATGAACAATATGTCGGCTATTGAGCATTACTTTTCTACAAAGGCTCTGTCCGAACAAAAAGATTTTAGAATCAAATTACCCAACAGTTTTATAGGTACTATAGATGAAATAAGCAAGCTATGCTCTGAGGAAGACATCAACTTAAATGTTTATGATGCCATGATTAGTGCAGCCATTGGGCAGCTTAAAATCAAGACAGCAAGCCTTCCTGATGACAAAAAGCAGCAAGCCCTGATGCTCCTTAATCAACTCGGACTATCTGAAAATGTAAAATCGGATGTTTCCTTAAAAATACAAGCGGTATTCTCTGAATTATTGTCCATTCATAATAAATCAGAAAAACTGCACCAAAAATCCATAGTCCTTTTTAATAAAGATAAAAGTATTTCTCCGAAAACCATTGAAGAAATCGCAAAAGGTGATTTATCAACCTCCAAATGGTTAGTATCTTGTGCCATAGAGATTTTACTGGAAGAAAAACCAGATATTGTGCAAAAAATATTATCTGATAACGATATCTTGTTTTTGTGGGCGACTCCTTCACTAAAAAATAATAGGCCAATCAAGGAATTACTCGATAAATTAGGGTCTTTGAATAACTCCGAAATGTTAAGCAGCAAACTAAATTCCATGACAGACTTTAGTTAAAGACTTTCCAAAATATCACATTTATGCTATAAATTACTATGAGAATAAAATTTTACCAAAAACAATCAGGCAAAAACCCTGTGGCGGAATTCCTAAATGATTTGCCATCCGATGAAATCGCGCGACTTGCCGGTTGTTTAAAGAATGTTGAAGAGCTTGGTTTTGATAGCCCAAGGGTACAATTCAGGCAAATAAAAGGCTCGCTTTGGGAAATTAAGATTAAAACATCACGCAGTGGTTATCGTTTTTTTTATGTGTGTATTCAAAAGGAAATCATTGTTCTTTTACATGCTTACAAAAAGCAGTCACAAAAAGCGCCAAAGCAAGAAATTGAACTGGCTGAAAAACGAATGATGGAGGTATACGACCATGAAAGCACTTACCTTAAATGAGTTTATTGACGACAAAATCAATAAGGACGAAGAATTTGCCAAGCACTATGAGCGTGAGCAAATCATTAATAACATTGCCGTCATGATTGTGAATGCCCGTAAAAAGCGGCATATGACTCAATCCGAGTTGGCCAATAAAATTGGAACCAAGCAATCGGTTATTTCTCGTCTTGAAAGCGGCAATAGCTCCTTTATTCCCTCATTAGAAACGTTGGTAAAGGTCGCTGATGCGCTCAACATGCACTTAAAATTGCAATTACAAGCCTAATAAACATTTGGCCAACATCAAATAACAGTACTTTTTAAAGGATATAAAATGGCATTAGATTTTTCCAAACTGAGTACAGGACAAACTGTTGATACAGTCTTAAAGCCAAGAGAAATTTTTAGCGCCTTACCAAATAAAAAACCAAACAAATTCCATTACCCCCGCGATGTGCAATCTCAAGTATGGAGCAAATGGTTTGACCGCAAAGAAGAACGCAACCTGGTTATAAAAATGAATACTGGTGGCGGTAAAACAGTGGTTGGCCTTTTAATTTTAAAAAGTTGCTTGAATGAGAAGAAAGGGCCTGTAGTTTATATAGTTCCAGATAATTTTTTAGTAGAACAAGTGTTATCCGAAGCCAAAGATCTTGGATTAAATGCCGTTGATAACCCTGAAAATGAGAGTTTTTTAAAAGGAAAAGCAATTCTAGTAACTAATATATATAAATTAATTAACGGGAAATCAGTATTTGGTGTTGGCGATGAGGGAGCAAAAATACCCATTAAGACACTCCTTATTGATGATGCTCATGCGTGCGTAAACACAGTCGAAGAACAATTCACTTTGAACGTGTCATCATCTAACCCAGCATATAAAAAATTATTTAGTCTTTTTGAAGAAGCAATGAAAAGGCAGTCGGAAGCAAAATATTTGGAGATTGAAGCGGGAGACCCCTTTGCTTACATTCTGATCCCATATTGGAACTGGCAAGAAAATCTAAGTAAGGTAATGCAGGTTTTAATTGAAAACAAAAATCATGAAGACATAAAATTTAAATGGCCATTAATAAAAGAAAATTTAGAGCGATGCAGTTGCGTTATTAGTAAGCATTCCATTGAAATTACTAGTAATTGTATTCCAATTGATGTGATTCCTTCTATTAGTAATGCATCAAGAAAAATATTTATGACCGCGACATTATCAGACGATAGCGTCTTAACGACCCATTTTGGTGTTAGCTCTCAATATCTTAATAACCCTATCACTCCAGATTCAGCGGGAGATGTAGGTGATCGATTAATCCTATTACCACAAGCTCTCAACACAAATATGTTTGATAGTGATGTTAAAGAATTATGTTTGAAATTATCCAAAGAATATAACGTGGTAGTTATTGTCCCATCTAACAAACGATTGGAGTTTTGGGAGGATGCAGCTGATCTCATTTTAAAAAAAGACACTATCCTTCAAGGAGTTGAACAACTTAAAACAACTCATATTGGCTTAACAATTTTAGTTAACAAATATGATGGGATTGATTTGCCCGAAAATGCTTGTCGATTGTTAGTTATAGATGGATTACCAGCCGCTCGAAATAATATTGATAAAATTCGCCAGAGCGAGCTTGCGGGTAGTTCGAACAAAGTAAATCAAATCGTTCATAAAGTAGAACAGGGGATGGGGAGAGGTGTTAGATCTAATGATGATTATTGCGTCATTTTTCTTATGGGAAAAGATCTTACTTCTCAGCTTTATACGGGCGAAACTTTAGAACTATTTTCACCGGCGACAAAGGCTCAACTAGAATTGTCAGAAAGGGTAGCAGATCAAATAAAAGATAAAGGAGTTGAGGAAATTAGATCCGTAATAAACTACTGTCTAAAAAGAGACCCGCAATGGGTTGAGTTAAGTAGAGGTATTATGGCTAACCTAAATTACTCCAATAAAAATACATCTGACTCAATAAAAATCGCTTTAAGAGAAGCTTACGATTTAGATCGCTCAGGGAAACCACAAGAAGCAGCAAACAGAATTTTACATGAAATCAATAACTCAACCGATGATCTTTTATTAAAAGGCGTATTAAAACAATACATGTCGGAGTATATAAACAAGTACGATAAGGTGGAATCGCAAAAAACCCAACTATCCGCTATTTCTGATAATTTGAGAGTTCTTAAACCAATCGAAGGCATCAGTTATAAACCATTAAAAACCCATACAGGATCACAAGCAATACGATGTTCTACCTATTTAAAAGACAAATTTAAAGATGGAAACAAACTTATTATCTATACAGAGGGAGTATTTTCAAAACTTATATTTAGTGAAGGTACTGCAAATATATTTGAGGATGCTTTTAACGAGTTAGCATACCTTCTTGGCTTTATAGGCCAACGCCCCGAAAATGATTATGGAAAAGGACCAGATAATCTCTGGCTGTTGGATGATTTAAAATTTTTAGTTATTGAATGTAAAAATGGTGCAACCACCGATTTTATTTGCAAACACGATTGTAATCAGCTGAATGGTTCTGAAATTTGGTTTAATAATAATTATGGCAATGGTGCTAAATGTGTACCTATTATGATTCATTTATCTACTTGTTTTGAGTATGCGTGTCCTCCAAGTAACAATATAAAAATAATAAATAAGAGCTTATTAGAAAAGCTAGTTAATAACGCCCGTAAATTTATACGATCTATAGCCACTGAAAATAAGTTTGAAGACAGTCAAGCTGTCAAACAACATCTGGCACAATACAAGTTAGAGGCTAATGATATTATCGCCAACTATACAACTGCTTTTAAAACAAAAAAAACCTGAGCACTACATACTAGGTAAAAAGATAAAAATCAGCATTTCGATAGAATACTTGTTGGGATTATTTTACTAACCTTTGAATTGGTTGAACAAGTATCGGCTTATCTCAAAATAAAGATCATCTCGATTAATTCGTATTCCATAGAGATCGGTATTGCGACAGAGAGTAACACCTTTAGAACTCACCCAAACAAATCACTATGTGATCCTGTTCGTGATAATCGCAGCAATTGTATGCGATCATCTTTAATGGTCTTATAAATTAATAACCAATCGGGGGTAATGTGACATTCACGATAACCATCCCAATTTACGGAAAGACTGTGATCCTTATGCTTTGGATCCAGGGGTTCTTCCTTTTGCAATTGCTCTACAATAGAGTCTAAGAGCGTCCTTCTTTTCCCTTGCTTCGTAATCTTTTTCAAATCACGCTTAAACTGTGTCGCCAACTCTAATTCAAGCATTATCTACAGAATCCCATACATCCTTCATTGTTTTAAATCGCTCGCCTTTTCCTGATTCCAGCTCTGCCATGGCCTCTCTTGTCTCTTTGTTCGGTATTTTTACCTCAAAAGGCAGGCCATTTTGGAGACAGACCTGGCTATAGAACAGTCGAATCGCCTCGGCTGTAGATAAGCCTACCTTATGCAAAATCGCTTCTGCCTGCATTTTAAGAGCAGGCTCAATACGAGCATTAATTGTTGCCGCCTTATTCATCTTAGTAACTCCCAAAATACTGATATTTTAATTGTATAACAAATGCATTACATTTTCAATTTTTCTATTTTATATGGGCTATCAATAAAGTACACCCTTGTGATAAATTTTGCCTTGCCTTTAAATCCCTTGTTTTTCATATCAATAGAATCTGATTTTTATTTATGATAATGTACTATCACTAATTTTAAATATTATTGATAGGAAAATTCATGGCGCTTGTTGGTTATGCCCGCGTATCTACAATTGACCAAAATTTGGACATTCAACTTGATGCTTTAAAATGCGCTGGATGTAAAAAGATCTTTTCCGAGAAAAAAAGTGGTACTTCAAAAAAAAACCGAACCGCACTGGATGAATGCATGGAGTATATTCGTGAAGGCGATACCTTGGTAGTTACACGAATTGACCGCTTAACCCGCAGTATTCTGGATTTACAGACTTTACTGCATTATTTAAAAGAGAAAGAGATCCACCTAAAAGCATTGGAGCAACCTGTGGATACCTCTAATGCCTCAGGTAAATTCTTTTTGGATATGCTGGGTGTCTTTGCTGAGTTTGAAACCAACCTTCGCCGTGAGCGGCAACTGGAAGGTATTGAGCGCGCAAAACGCGAAGGCAAATACAAAGGGAGAAAACCCACAGCACGCTCAAAAACTAATGAGGTCATGGAGTTAATCAATCAGGGATACACACGCACCGCTATTGCTAAAAAACTTAATATGGGTATTGCCAGTGTTTATCGTATTCTTAAAACCCAACGACAGGATAATCCAGAAAAATCAATTCCAGGCAGCCAGGGAACTCAAAAAATTGCCGTGGTTGAAGTTTGGCTGCGCGTAGAAAACAACAATAAGTTTGTGCGTGGAAAAAATGAATCCAGGCGGCAAATCGAGCAATACTGCTTTTCAGCCTTTGATATGGTGAAAAAAGACAAGGATGGATGGGAATACAGTCTTAAAATTCCCTATACCAGTGATAAGGATCTGGATGAAACTATCTATGACTTAATGCATGAAGCCGAATCGATTGCCGGCTGTCGCAATGGATTTACAGAAATGAGTATCACGGAACCTGCAACCGGTAAATCTTGGTGATGATTCCCCTGGTTCACCACCCTGCCATGGGTTCATTACCTTAATTTTAAACCCAAGGAATGTTATCATGCCGTCCGTTTTGAAAAGGCAACGCGCTATTACGTCATTCGCCTGGAACAGGATTTATTGGGTGACTGGACACTCTGCGCATCCAATGGACGTATCAAGTCCAGATTTGGGCAAAGCCATATTATTGCCTTTGCAAGTTTTTCTGATGCCTTGAAGCACTTTTGCGTCATGGTGAAAGAACGAAACCAACGCGGTTATTATCTGATCTCTTATCAAACCCATGATGTTCTATACCAACAAATACTACCATGGGCCTGCTTTATGGAGGATCCAGCACCTATGAAAAAGAGACCTCGGAAAAAGCAAGTTCGATCATTGCTGAATCAAAACTCAACCATTCAATCCCAATCTCAGGACTCTCAGCAAATGCTGCTTATTTTTTAACGAGTACCACCTTCCAATTATAAAAAAAGAGAATAATTATTTTCCACAATCAGAATAATTTGTCTTTAGATATAGGATATATTATATTATATATAGATGGAGATAATGATGAATAAAGTTTTAATATCAATACCCGATCAAATCGCTTCTAGAATGAGAGCAGCAATACCTCAGCGACAACGCAGCAAGGTGATTGCTCATCTTATTGAAAAAGAAATTGAACGACGTGAAAAAGCGCTCTATGAATGCGCTTTAGCTGTTGAAAATGATCATGGTTTACAAAATGAAATGAACGATTGGGATATAACGGTTCAAGATGGATTAACTGATGAATCGTGGTGATGTATATTGGGTAAACCTCGACCCTACTACAGGCTCTGAAATCAACAAACTCAGACCTTGCGTTTTAGTTGGAGCAACACCGATTAATCAAGCAAGACGCACTGTTGTCGTCGTTCCTCTTTCAAGCTCTGCTACAGCCAGACCACCAATTACCATCACTGTTTCTTGTCTTGGCAAACAAGTTACCGCAGTTTGTGATCAAATAAGAACGATTGATAAAAGTCGTTTAAAAAAAGTGGCAGGAAACCTTTCAGATAAAGATTTAAATGCCTTGGATGATGGGTTACGACAAGTTTTATGCCTTTGATTAAAACTTAATCTACTCCAAACCTTTAATGTTACGCCGTTATTCTGTCATGAACTCATAAAATAACCTTGCACCAATACCAGAGAGACTGATAAGGATTCTAAGCAACCACTTAAAAGGAAATGACATGGGTTGCGAATGCTATCAAGCTGCTATCGGAGCAGATAGAAAGGTGCTCTGTATGTAATAAAAGAAACATTTGAAATTCTGGGTGAAACTCATAAAGCACATCTTGAATCCAAGAAAAATTGATAGCAAGTCGGGAGAACTCATCAAGCAATCAGGCAATTTAAAAAATAGGTAATTTATCTCAACGCCACTGCAAATTAGAGTTTTCCTAGTGTAACTGTTAAGAAAATCAATCTTAATATACAGAGTAATTAAATTTTAAATAGTTTGCTCAATTATCGGCTTACTTGATTTAACTAGAACGTCTATCAAATAAAATCTAAATAGGAAAATCGATTGGGTTTAACATAAGCAGAAAGAACAACAAACCCTCCTTCCCCATAGCCTGGTTTACTCTCCTCTGGCGTTAATATAGTATCAACAGGAGAGAATAAAGTTTGATAAATTGCTTCTTCTTTAAAATTAATTTCATGAAGCAATTCAAAGACCTCCTGTACCGAATAAAAATGAGCGTATCGATAAAACAGATTATCTTGCTTGGTGGCCTCATATTGCTGTCCAATCATCGAATGTTTATCAATCATACCAATAATAAGCTTACCATTGGGCTTTAAAACCCGTTTTGCTTCAAGAAGTGCTACTAAAGGTAAATTCAAAAAACACAATACTGTATTGAATAAGACAAAATCAAATTGTTGTTCATACTTAGGAATCTCAATGTTAAATCGGGACAGGAGTGTTGGTAAAATATAAACAACCAAGGTGCTAAGGTGACACTGGATGCTATTTCGAGACACACTATGTCGGATTAAATTAAGTCAATACGCTTAAAGTTATAAAATAATTCCAAATTTTAGATAGATCTATCCTGGGAACGCCTATGCAACCAGCCTTTTTCTTTGTGCCAGTTTCTCGTGATTTTCATAAAAAACGCAGCGTTAGCACCAATTTTGCGATAAGCAAGTTCCATTTCGCTATGACATAGAATGCATTCCTTAGGATTAATCCCAAAGGTCTTTTGCATCAACTATGGGTATTTGAGATTGTAGGTTTTGGGCTCAGGTTCTTACCCCAATAAAGCACGAACTAATGGTAATTTCTCTCTCCGTACTCTATTTACAAGAAATCCATAATAGCGCAACATCCTGAAATGCTTTTTAGGGATATGTTGTACCAGTCTACGGATAAACTCCTCCGTAGAGCAGTGAAAATCTTCGTGTTGATTCGTCTTATGATTCAGGAAGTTAAAGGTTACATTTTGGCCATTGTAATGCCGTAACCTGCTGTGGCCAATCGGTGGCCTACGAATATAACGCCCAAGATAATTAATTGACGCCTGTGGGTTTTTTTGTGGTTTGGCCACATGAACTATCCACGGTTTGTTGAGTCTACGATTGAGCCAAGCGCTAAAATGACCCTGTGTCGGGCATAGGGCATTTAATACTTCAGGAAGAACAAGAACTCCTTCTCTATAGGCTTTTTTCAACATCTGTATCACACGATAACGCCACATCTCCATAATCACTTTCTTTTTGAAGTAGAACGTGACAAAACGTGTCTCTTTATCATTTATCCCTCCTTGGGTAGTCGAGATATGCACGTGCGGATTGAACTTTAAATCTCAGCCAAAGCTATGAAGCGCTGCAAACATTCCGGGTAAGACTCCTTTATGACTCGCTAACCGCAGCAAAATAGAAGCTGCTACTGGCAGCAGCCAACCTAACAAAATCCAGTTTTCTTTGAAAAACCTCCATAATTCCCGTGGCATCGTAAACGTAATATGCTGCCAGTCACAACTGGGTAACAGATGAATTTGTTTGCTTATCCAATTCTCGGTGGCTTTCTTCCCACACTTCGAGCAAAACCGATTATGGCAGGTAAACGCAACTTTTTTGCTATGTGATGTGGTTCAATTGATTTAGACACTCCAGTTAAGAGATAATTTGTTTAATTGGAGGTCACAATGTCTATAAGAAGAAAATATACAAAGGAATTTAAACTGGATGCGATTAGTTTAGTAACTGAGCAAGGATACACATGTCCAGAAGCAGCAAGGAGCTTGGGAATTAATTCGAATATTTTGAGTCGCTGGATTCGAGAGGCAGCGGAGAATAATGAAAATGCTTTTCGTGGAAATGGAAAATTAACGGAAGAGCAACTTGAAATTCGTCAGTTACGAGAAGAAGTCAGAAGGCTGACAATGGAGAAAGAAATACTAAAAAAAGCCACGGTCTTCTTTGCGAAAGAAGCGAAATAAAATATTCGTTTATCGCCCAACATAAGAAGACCTGGCCGGTTGGCATGATGTGCCAACTCATGGGCGTTACTTCTTCCGGGTACTATAGCTATCAAAAACGGAAGAGTACAAAACCGAACAATGAACCAGAACATGAAGAGCTATTGGAGTGGGTTAAAAAAATATCGGAATCCAGCAAATTTTCGTATGGAAATCGCAGGATAAGGAAAGCACTGAATGCTCTTGGTTATCCGGTTGGCCGCAGAAAAACTCGTAGATTAATGCGTGAAGCGGGTATTTTTGTTCGCTATAAAAAGAAATACAAAGTGACAACAAACAGCAATCACAAGCAACCTATTTTTGATAATGTTTTAAACAGGAAATTTCAGGTCAATGAACCCAATCGTGCCTATGTGTCCGATATGACCTATATCCCAACCCATGAGGGCTGGTTATACCTGACGGTGGTAATTGATTTGTTTTCCCGAAAAGTGGTTGGTTGGAACATGAGTTCGAGAATGAAGGCTGATACAGTTTGCGATGCATTAACAATGGCCATTTGGCAGAGAAAGCCAAAAGCAGGCCTTATTGTGCATTCCGACAGGGGCTCACAATATGCCAGTAAACAATATCGCAGCCTTCTCAATCAACATGGCCTTGTGGGCAGCATGAGCAAAAAAGGTGACTGCTGGGACAATAGCGTTGCTGAGAGTTTTTTCAGCCGCTTGAAGGATGAATTAGTTCATTGGCGTAATTATCAAACCCGACGGGAGGCAAAACAAGATATTCTAGATTACATGACTATGTTTTATAACAATCAAAGATTGCATTCGTCTTTGGATTATCTAAGTCCGAATCAATTTGAAAATCGGTACTGGGGGGTTAATGAAAAAAGTGGCTTAACTGGGGTGTACAAATTTGCTTGACCACGTCAATGAGTGCATTTAGGGTTGGGGCAGTCATAACAGGAAAATCCTCGCAAGGTGCTCCCGCAACTTAAAATGTTCGAGATTGTTTCCAAAACCTCATGGCGTAGCGTGTCTTTATACTTCTGGAAATAGTGATACCAGGAGTTATCTTTGAGCAACAAGTCCTTCAGGCTTCTCTTTTGTTCGCAGTCCAACTCTTTTTTACTTACAGCATAAAGCATTTACAAAGGCCAACCTCTTAATAAATTATCCTGATATAATCATTCATCTATCTATCCTTAATCGCTCTATAATGAAGACTCAAAAGAAACCACAAAAGCAAATCGATAAACTCCATGCAAAAAATCAAGGGCGCTGCTCCATATGTAAAATAGACTTTGGTGATGACTTTGCATCTTATACCTGGACTGGTTATGATTCTATAGGGCGTTTGCAAGTCACAAGCTAATGTTGTCATGAAAAAATAAGACGGCTCGTAAACATCGGATTATGTGGGTTTATTGATCCTGATGAGTTCAATGAAGCAATTAAAAAGCATCCTTTGTATGAACAGTTTTATAATGTCATTTTGTAATGAATTCTAAAGAAGGATTTTATTGCGCTGAGAGATGAATAATAATTTACGGTCTTATGATGATTAGAACTCCAATGCTTCTTTACCCCTGCCAACGCATTTGGCTCTGAGCGAAGCGCCTTGAAAACTGCGTAATTTGCCCCGATATTGGCTATTAAGTAATAAAATTAGAGCTATGAAACTTTGTGTAAAACGGTGACTAGAGTTTTTGATAAGCCAATCTTGAAAGGAGATTTAGATGAAAAAGAAACTACTTCCTATTTTAATCTCTGTTCCTCTTATCACTATGATGTCAGCAGGAGCCATAGCACTTGAAGCGAAACAAAATAATCAAGTACAAAAGAGTAAAGATTTATTAGCCTTAGATCCATTTGATAACGATCCCTTTTTTCAATCACCTTATGATGTTTTGAAGCAAATGGAAAAAATGCAACAGGCTATGGACCAGTTTATGAAGAGTCAATTCTCACAAATGCACACTAACCTTCTAAAACAACCCAATCAAATGCTCTTTGGTAATACAAATAATGTTGAAATTAAAGAAAGTAAAAATGAGCTTGTTTATAAAATAAAATTACCTAAAGGTGGGGATAGTAAAGTTGATGTTTCTGTTAAAGAGGGACAATTAGTGGTTAGTTCAAATATAACGCAAAAAATCACTCGTGAACAGGATAATAGTAAAAGTGTAAGCTATTCTCAGAGTAATTACAGTCAAACATTCCAATTACCACAGGGCTATGATCCCAATTCTATGAGCTCAAAAGTGAAAGATTCAAATTTAATTGTGACATTTAAAAAATCACTTTCGACATCTTCAATACTCTAAGGGATTGAGATTTTAAGCGTTGTAACGCCACATATCGATTTTGCAGATGATTGTTTTGTAATGTAATTGACTTGACAAAATGAGGTTGTGAGTCCAACTTTATAATCAGTCAGAAATGACAAACGTATCAATTTAAGGAGTGAAACGATGAGTAAATTAATAAAATGGAAAAAAGAAACCCCGATTGCCATTGAGCATACACATAATCCGTTCTTAAGACTTCAAAATGAAATAGATCGTGTATTTCATGATTTTAATGATTTTTTTTCGCCCTCTCGATTCAATTGGGAATTTGATAATCTAAATCTTGCCCCATCAATGGATGTTGTGGAAGATAAAGATCATTACAGTATTGAGCTTGAGATGCCCGGTATGGATGAAAAAGATATCAAGGTTTCTTTAGCGGATAATATATTGACCATTTCTGGTGAAAAGTCGACTTCTAAAAAGAATGAAGACAAAAAATATCTTTCTCGAGAAATTAGCTATGGGAAGTATGAGCGTTCTATTTCATTGCCTTCAACAATAGATGTTGATAAGGCTAAGGCAACTTTTAAAAAAGGAACACTTTGCATTGAGTTGCCGAAAAAAGAAGAGGCTAAAAAAAGTACTCGTGATATCAAAGTAGAAAAAGCGTAGTCTATTGGCCCTGTAGCTAACAGGGCAACACCTTGAGCGGATTACATCATACTCCTCTTCTTCCAGTGCAGTATACATATATTTGCTTTTTTCATCGACGTCTTGGTTTTTATTTAGAAAATTGACATTTATTTTTTTTCATTGCCAATGCGTTCAATGATTGCATGATTTGTATTGCTCATAAGAATTTCCTTATAAAGAGAAATTATCCTTTCTTCCTTATTGATCTAGAAATCAACAAATCTCAAAGAAAACATCATCAGAAAAGAACAAGAAACTCAATTACCTTACTTTTCTTATATTTATTGATGTATTTGAGAGATTTTTATTTATTAACTGTTGCAGAATTAATTATGCGAAGGCCAATAAGTTCTTTTTATTTTCCATGTGATATCTAATACGATATACAAATAATATTAAAAAATTTAAATTATTTTATGAACTTATTTTTAAGGACTTCTAAATAACTTCCCACATCATATTGATATTTTAGAAGCCCCTGATTTATTTTTAATATGCTTGTACTTCTGAGTGAATGTTATGATCACTAAGAGTGAAAGTGATCTTCTCTCGAATAGCCGGACACCTTGTTTAAGAGATATAATCTCATCAACAAGGAGTAATCATGGTAAGACAAGTTTATACAAAAGAGTTCAAAATTAAAGCTATTGAACTACTGGAATCAAGTAATAAGCCCTTAAGACAAGTAGCCAGAGAGCTTGTTGTAGCAGAAAATAACCTATATAACTGGCGCAAACAATACCTTCTCAAACAAGAGAAAGTATTCCCAAATCAATCTCAATTAAATGAAAAAGACTTAGAATTAAAGCGATTGAAAGCGCGTGTAGCGGAGCTGGAAGAAGAGCGAGAAATCTTAAAAAAGGCGGCAGCGTTTTTCGCCAAGGAAGGCCAGCGAAATATGCGGTAATAAAAGAACAATCGGCTTTTCATCGTGTACAAAAGCTTTGTTAGGCATTAGGCGTATCCAGTAGCGATTACAACAGGCATTGCGTAAGTTGGGTAAATATCATGGGAAAGCGAGGATCAAACGCTTAATGCAGCAGGAAGAACTCAAACCTAAAGCGGCAAGGCGTTTTAAAGTGACAACAGATAGTCGCCACTCAAAGCATGTGGCCGAAAATATCTTGGGAAGACCATTTAATCCTGTTGCTATTAACACCGTTTGGGCGTCTGATATAACCTACATTCAAACTGATGAGGGCTGGCTTTATCTAGCATAGATTTATTCAATCGACAGATTGTCGGTTGGAGCATGGGAACTCGGTTGGTTACAAGCCTTATTGAAGATGCTCTTATCATGGCGATTCACCGCAATAACCCACCTAATGGCGTTATTCATCATTCTGATATAGGATCTCAATATTGCAGTAATGCTTATCAATCGCTTCTCAAAGAACATGATTTTATTTGCTCCATGAGTGGCTCGGGTAACTGTTATGACAATGCAGTTATGGAAAGTTTCTATCATACTTTGAAAGTCGAAATGATTTATGGGGAACAATATAAAACTAGAAAGGATGCTCGATTAGCTCTATTCGATTACATTGAAGTGTTTTACAATCGTCAGCGCATCCATTCAACTTTAGGGTTTCAGACCCCGAATGACTTTGGGTTGGTTGCATAATGTTGGTGTCCTGTTTTTTCGAGGAAAGATCAAATGTGGCGTATTTTGAGGCGACTATAGGCATTTGTTCATTATTCTACGGGTGCTTTTTTAAAATGTCGAACTACCTTTGTCGTCGCATTGTCAATTATTTCGCCTCTAATGTCGCCGGGTGTATCACTAACTTCGGCTAACATCCAAATATATAATTTCTCAATATCATCGCCAGACTTATATTGTATTATTTTCTCATTGGAATAAATTCGTGCGGTATATTGTTGATTCATATCTCATTCTCCATTCAAGATATTGCTCAATAAATCCATTTCACAATTTCATCTTGAAAGACCTTCTTTTAAGCAAAATCTTATTATAAATTATAGCCTAGTTGGGGTGCTCGTTGAGATGTTTTGATACGTTTTGCTTGTCCTATTTGTTTAATCAGATATTCGTCAAGGAATCGGCGGTTTAACAAACCAGTCAAGAGCTCGCAGATTGATTGAGAATGCAGTATGGGGTAAGTCAGGATACGTGTGCAAAATGGGTCACTTCATTTTTATAGAGACCCATAACCCTTGCCGTGTATGGGTTGTAGCCTTTTGCCATAGAAATGGTTTTTAAGATAAAAATTAGAGTAAACTATTACTGCTCCCATGGTGGCTTTGGTGTGATTGTCAATGGGGTAGAACTATCATCTTTTTTCATTTCCTCCTGATTTGCAGTAAGATCAAGAGCGTTATGTCGCATTGTTGTTTTAAAATTTTGCATTCTTTCACGTGCTGCTAATAATTCTTCCTCTGATGGTTGCAGTGTAACCGATGACAACTGACTTTGCTCATCTTTATTGTATGGTTTATCAGCGCAAACAAATGGAAGTGCCTGGTTAGTTATAACATGAATTGTTGATAATTCATTATGCCCACTTGGTAGTGATATTAACTCAACATTATACCCGTTTCTTTGTAATTCTTGAGGGAATCTTTGGTTAGCTTCAAGTCGAGTTTCGCCTGTAACATTATATTTGATTTGGTTAGCAGGTGTTTGTCTCAGGGTTTCTAATTGGCCAATAGACATGAAAATATTCAAGCCTTGTGGTGAATAAATCTATTTTTTATCATTTGAAATAATCAAGTAGGAAGAAATGGACGAGTAAGTTGCTTTAGTTACCATCGGAACAGGTAGTATTGATACAGCTGTATGTCAGGAGATGTAAAAAATCGAATTATCAAATTTCATTGATTGTTATTTCAAAGAAGGCAATCATGGACCAATAACCATGGCGCGCAAGCGCGGATTGTCCTTAGGACATGGCATTAACCCAAATTTTTATTGGAAAAAATGCAATGTTATTTCATGTAGAAAGAAGGACAATCCTTTTGCGAAAATACATTAATGTGGTCATGAAAAAAATAGAGCCTATTATTGCAAGCGTCAGAAATTGCGGCCACACGATACCAAACCCTGCCCCTCTAAATAAAATCGATTGAGCAAGCATCACAAAGTGAGTGTTAGGCGCAACCAGCATCATGGTCTGGACAAATTCAGGCATGCTCTCACGAGGGGTCAATCCACCTGAAAGCATTTCTAGCGGGAGAAGTACCAGAATCAATAAGATACCAAATTGAGGCATGGAGCGGGTGATGGTTCCCATAAAAATACCTATTGACGTTGTAGCGAACAAATTGATTGCCGCACCAAGCAAAAACAGAAGAATTGAACCCTCAATGGGGGCAGAGAGTAACCCTTGTACCACTGTAATAAGCGAAACAGCACAAACGATGAGTACAATGGAAGCCATTGCCCAAATTTTGCTGGCCATGATTTCAAATGGCGTGACTGGCATCACTAATAAATGTTCAATTGTTCCATGTTCGCGCTCCCGAAGTAATGCGGCACCCGTTAGCACAATGGATAACATCGTTACATTATTAATCAACTCCATTAAGGCACCAAACCAGATCTTAGTTAATGTCGGGTTAAATCGAACGCGGACTGCAAGATCAACAGGCGGAGTTTCCACAGAACGATAATGTTCGACAAATTCATTGATCTCCCTCTCAATAATAGTTTGAATGTAGGCTGTTCCTGTGAACGCCTGACTCATGCGTGTAGCATCAATATTCAGTTGAAGGGTTGGCTTTCGCCCGGACAAAAGATTCCGTTGAAAATCAGGCGGGATATTTAAACCAAAGGTATATAAGCCTTCATCCATGCCCGAATCCATCTTTGCTTGTGAGGTGGTCACGTATTTTATAAATTGTGGGGGATAAAAAGCATCCCTGATACGTTGTGAAACAGCGGATTGATCGAGATCAACAATGACAATCGGTGCTTTGTGCAGCATTTCGGGCATGGCTGTGGCTGTTGTATAGATTTGTACAGTAAATGCAAAGACGATCAGTGCTATCATAATTGGGTCACGAAGCAAACTTCGATATTCCTTAAACCCAAGTTGCACAATATTACTTATTGTCACTTAGCGCTCCTGTTTTTTTAAAAATAAAAGACAACACCCAAGCAATACCGGCAAGGTGATGAGTAAATATAAAAAAGGATGGAGCAAATCTTGAAAACTCAGTGCCTTGGAAAAAGTACCTCGCGAAATCGTAAGAAAATGCGTTACCGGATAGATTTGGCCTATCATTGCTCCCAATCCTTCCAAAGAGGATACCGGCTCTATCATGCCAGAAAACTGGGTGGCTGGAAGAAGCGTCAGTATTGCAGTTCCAAACAATGCCGCCACTTGGCTTTTCATAAAAGTGGAGATTAGAAATCCCATCGAAGTGGAAAGAGTAACGTAGATTAAAGCACTAAAGAAAAGGATGGAAAAACTTCCTTTGATCGGTACATCAAATAAATAAATGGACAAGGCGATTAGCAATAGAAAATTAAATACGGCCAAAATCACATAAGGTATCAATTTTCCCAAAAGAAACTCAAGTTTAGTAATGGGCGTCACGTATAAATTAACGATGGATCCCAGCTCTTTTTCTCGCACCACAGAAAGTGCCATCAACATCGCCGGGATTAACATCAATAGGATAGGAATGACGGCTGGAACCATGGCAGGTAAACTTTTCACATCCGGGTTATAACGAAAACGAGGCTCAATATTGAAGAACTCCTCCGATTTTTGATGAGTCAAATAAGGCCAACTATTCACTAACCAATGCTGATGCATTCCATACACATAACTCTGAATGGTTTCTGCACGGGTAGGCATTGCTCCATCAATCCATGCCCCAACTTGTACGGGAGTCTCTTTATTGATGTCACGGGCAAACCCACTTGGGATTTCCAATGCCAAGCTTAATTTTCCGCTTCGCATACGTTGATCCATTTCTTTATAATCCAAGATGGGAGGGAGTTCTTTAAAATAGTGCGAGCTGGCTATATTAAGAACATAAGCGTGGCTGGCATTCGTTTGATCCCGATCAAGAACTGCAAAGGTTAACTGTTCGATATCCAGAGTAACTCCATAACTCATAATGATCATCAGTAGAATGCTTCCCAAAAGCGCAAGAGTTGCACGAATTGGATCGCGTATCAGTTCGAGCGCTTCACGACGGCTGTAGCTGAACATGCGTCTGATGTTGAAATATTTTTTTGCAGGAATGATTTTGGGGTGTTCAGATAAAGAGCTCATGATTGGTTTTGCAGGATGTTGCCCTGAAGGATTCACCTCCTTCTTCTTCATGGCCTCTTCTAGATAGCTGATAAAGGCTTCTTCTAGCGAAGAGGCTTGTCTTTGTTGGATGAGTTTGACTGGATTTTCACTAACCAATACTTTACCGGCATGCATCAGCGAAATGCGATCGCAACGTTCTGCCTCATTCATGAAATGGGTAGAAATAAAAATGGTTACTTTATCCTGTCGGGATAAATCAAGCATTAATTGCCAAAATATATCGCGAGCAACCGGATCAACACCAGAAGTCGGTTCATCAAGAATGAGTATATCGGGTTGATGGATAATGGCTACAGCAAGAGAAAGCCTTTGACGAAGACCTAGTGGTAATGAGTCAGGCCGTTCATTTTCATAGTCAGACAAAGAGAATTTTTCGAGCAATTGTTTGATGCGTTTGGGAATGCTATGGGCGGGCAAACGAAACAATTTGGCATGCAACATGAGATTTTGATGAACCGTTAATTCCGTGTACAGCGAAAAAGATTGGGACATATAGCCAATGCGTTGACGTATCATCAGATCGTTTGAATCAACAGATTGTCCAAATAGCGAAGCTTGACCCTCGCTGGCAGGAAGCAGACCGGTTAATATTTTCATAACCGTTGTTTTGCCACAACCATTCGAGCCAAGAAACCCAAAAATTTCGCCACGCTCTATACAAAAATTGACGTGGTCTACTGCGACAAAATCACCAAAGCGTTTGGTCAAACCGGTTGCTTCAATAGCTACTTCCGATTTTTGAGTGGATGAGCGGGGTTCTATTACCATGGGGTGCATTTGTCGCTGCTGCTCGGGTAAGAGGGCAACAAACGCTTCTTCCAGAGAATGAGTACGACTTTGCCTCAACAGGTCACTCATAGTCCCTGAAGCCAAGACTTTTCCAGCATTCATTGCAACCAGCCAATCAAAACACGCCGCTTCCTCCATGTATGCAGTGGCCACCAGAACACTCATTTTCGGCATTTCAGCACGCAACGTCTCAATGAGCTCCCAGAATTGACGCCTTGAAAGGGGATCCACTCCTGTCGTAGGCTCATCCAGAATTAACAGATCGGGAGTGTGAATCAGAGCACAACATAATCCAAGTTTCTGCTTCATCCCTCCAGACAGCTTACCTGCTGGCCTGTCTCGAAAAGGGAATAACCCTGTTCTATCCAACAAACGGGTAATGTAGTATTGTCGCACTTCACGGCTATGGCCAAAAAGACTCCCAAAGAAATCGATGTTTTCAAATACTGAAAGGGTAGGATACAGATTTTTCCCCAAGCCTTGAGGCATATAAGCAATGCGCGTGCAGAGGGCTTCACGATGAGAGCTACTCGCCATATTGCCACCAAGAACAAAAATTTGTCCGCGTTGAATGACGCGGGCTCCAGCAATGAGTGAAAACAGACTGGATTTTCCAACACCATCTGGCCCAATGAAGCCAACAATACAACCAGAAGGCAGTTTAAGAGTAATGTTATCCAGGGCACAAGTTTTACCATACCACAAACTCAGGTTATTGATTTCACAAACCGGTTTTTCAACCCCATTATTGGAGGCCTTGTTATTTGACATTTATTTTAACTTCCAACGCCGCGGGCCATTTGCTTTTGGGATCTAATTGAACATAAGCCATCCCTGGCAGCCCTGTCTTGACTAAGGCGATATATTTTTTCAGCAATTCAGGTGCAATACGGGCTTTAACACGGAACATCAGTTTTTCTCGTTCACTGGCCGTTTCTACGGCTTTAGGTGTGAATTGCGCCACACTGGCGACAAAAGTCACCTTAGCCGGTATCACATAGTTGGGTGCCGCATCAAGAATTAAATGAACTGGTGCGCCGATTTGTACTTTACCTGCTTGCTCTGTTGGAAGAAAAAAAACCATATACACATCACTTAAGTCAACCATGTTCAATACTCTGCCTCCTGCGCTGAGCACTTCTCCTGGTTGCGCAACCCGAAACTGGATACGTCCATCACAGGGAGCGATTAAAGTGCTGTCGTTGATATCTGCTGATATACGCTCGATGGTCGCTTGGGTCGCATCGACAGAGGACTCTACGGCGACAACTTCTGCCTCAGCAGTTGCAATCGATGCATCAGCGGAAGCAACATGCGCTTTGGCAGCATGGAGAGTGGCTTGTGCGCTATAGAAATGAGCACGGGCCTCATCAAGACTATCCAGTGACGCAGCCCCTTTAGTGACCAATTTTTCAGTACGGGAAAGGCGTTTTTGCGCCAAATCGAGCTCTGCTTCGCGTTGAGCAACGGTAGCTAATGCGGCTTCTTTTTCACTTTTTCGTTGAATGACCTGATTTTTGGCACTAATGACTTTGCTCTTGGCTTCTTTATTCTGTGCTTTGGCTTCTCTAAGCTGTGCTTCTAATACTTCCGTATCCATTTTAGCCAGAACTTGACCTGATTTTACAAAGTCACCTTCATCCACCAGGATGGTTTCTATTCGTCCAGGAATTTTGGTTGCAATATCAATCTCTACGGCTTCAATACGCCCATTACCACTGGCAAAACCTTCTCCCATTGGATTGGGGTGATAATAATACCAAAAAATGGGTATTAGCATAAGGCATAAACCGCCAATAACAATTCCCCATAACCATTTTTGTTTCCTTCCGACGGCCATGTTCATCCTTATTTTCAATAATCTCTTTTAATGTACCGGTATGAGGTGCATTCCAAAGTCCGCACGTTGTTTGGCATAAAACTGATTTAAGTTATTTTTGCTATATTAAAATTAATTCACTTAATGATTTAAGACAAATGTATTTTACACTCATTATGATTATTATAGGGATTTTTTTCCTTTTAGGAGGAGCCATCGTGGTTTGGCCGCTTATCAAAAAAGCATCGTATTATCATTACCAATGGATAGCCAATCTTGTGCTTATTTGTTTTTTTATAGGCAGTTTTCTTTTTGTCATTGTCTACACCCTTTTGATTAATGAGTTTTTTACGAATTATTTTTACGCCACCCTTTTTTTATTAGGGGGTTTTTATGTGTTTTGGATGAGTTATTTGAGTTCAAAAACGATTGAAAAAATCAAAACCATGGATAATTTGAAGTTAGAATATGAAAAAATTCGTTATAATGCAGAACACGATAAACTCACCGGATGCTTCAATCGTCATTATTTAATGGAAATTTTGGACAATCGCTTTAGAAAAATCAAATTAAACACTGGACAGTTAACGGTCATGTTTGTTGATTTAGATGGGTTTAAGAAAATCAATGATGAATATGGCCATGATTTCGGGGACCAAATCTTACAGCGCTTTGGTCAATTATTAAAACAACAACTTCGAGAAGAAGACATCATTGCCCGCTATGGTGGCGATGAATTTGTGGTATTGGTTGAAAACATCCCCTTAACTAAAGCCAAGTCTATCGGACAGAAAATCATTCAAACGACTTCTCGGATTACCAAAGAAAAACTCCCTAATCATTCATCACTTGGTTGTTCTGTGGGCATCACCCAATTAACCAAGAACTCGTTATCCATCAATAGCGTGCTAAAAAAAGCGGACGACGCCTGCTACAAGGCTAAAAAAAATCATGGCAATACCATTTGGGTCGATGACAACATGACCTCTTCATTTCTTGACTGATAACCCATGACAAATAACATTGATTAATAATCAAGTAGAAATTTAAAAAAGAAAATATCCTCCTACAGCGAAGATGAGATATAAAAAAACCAAGACGCCGCCCATCCATCGTGATATCCGCTGTGTTAACATAAAAAGAGAGATTATGACCATGGTGAACAAGCAAAAAGGCAGATAGAAAATTAATGTTTGCTGATTGACCTTCACGGGTTTTATCATGGCAATAATACCTGCATTAAATAAAAAAAATGCAAAAATTGAACCGACCACATTACCAAAACTAATTTCCGCTCTTCCTTTAAGTGCTGCAGGCAATTCCCTGGCTATTTCCTCAATACTGACTAAAAAAGCAAGAATAATCATTCCGAAAAAGGTGCCGGAAAGTCCAAAATATCGAATCATGGTTTTAGATGCCATAACGATGAGCTCACTCCCCACAAGAATGGCTACTAGAGAGAAGAGAAGTAATCCTAAAGATTTCCACCGTTCTTCTTTTTTGACCGAGTCTATGGTTTCAGAAAGTTCATGAGATGGCTTGATGTCATACCCTTTTTTATGGAGCCATAAGAGGTAAAAGACTGAAAGGATAAAGCTTACAAATAAAATCAAGCCATCGATTCTCGAAAGTTCCCCATCTAATGCGAATAGCCCCCATAGAAGAATAGCTAGGTTAGGTAAAATAAGAATACGTTTTGGTGTTTGCTTAAATGTCATCGGTGCAATTAATGCGGTGATGCCAAAGGCTAGTGCAATCGCGACTATGGTGGCACCGATGATTGAACCTAAGGCAATGCCTGCCATTTCGTTAAACGCACCGACGGCTCCAATGGCTAAGTTTTCTGGGTCGAAACCAATAAAAACAACGCTGATGAAAAAAGTAGAAACTCCAAAACTGGCCGAAGTTCCCACGGCTCCTTTCACCAGTTTCTCAGCAAAACAAATCACCAATAGAAGTCCTATGATAAAGAGCCCTATGGCCAGAAAAATATTCAATTTGTTGCTCCAGCAATGGAATTAGGTGTTGCCTTTTCGAGAAAATAAAGAGTTAATTCTTGTTCTATCACTGCAACTTGTGAATAAATTCTCTAATCGCAGCCACCTTGCATCATAGCTTACTTAATCCAAATAAATAAAGCTTTGCGGAGAAAGAAGAAGCCATCCGCTCTAATTCACTAATTGAGATAATATTTTAAGCGCTTATCCTCTATCGCTTGATTTTAATTTATGTTAGCATGCTAATTATTAGTTTGTTAATTGGTTTTTGGAAATGAGGCGCTTCACTCTGTTAGTGCATGAAATTAGCCTTGGTTGGCTCTATTTGCTCGATACAATCTCAAAACAGTTGAATTTTGGTCAGGCCCATCGAGCCTGGCTATTCCCCTTCTTAAGGGTAAAAAATCCATTGCTCCTTACGCAGCATCCTACCCTCTTTGAGACGTCAATTAAGCGACTCAGAGTAGGGCAGGTCATGAATAAATCGTACTTAAAACCTGCTGGGGCAACATCCCTTGATTGTAAGAGAATCCCTATCCACCCTGTGTCCTCCAGATTGAAATGGAGAAGCATATGAAATCCGCTTACCACAAGTTGATTGGGTTAACAGGGGCAATGGCTTTATGCTCATGCACTGTTGGGCCTGATTTTGTAAGACCCTCACCATTAAGAAACCAAGCCTACACCTCTAAATCAACATATCAATTGGGCAATCAACACGTAGCACTGAAGAATAAAACGTCACGAACCTGGTGGAAAGAATTTCATTCCCCAGCGCTCAATCACCTGATGGAGCAAGGCATCCAGCATAATTATTCTCTGGCGGCCATGCGAGAATCCTTGGCACAAGCCAAAGAGTTGGTTGCGGCCTCCCAAGGCCAGTTATGGCCTCAAGCCGGGCTCAATGCGACCGTCGGAAGGCAACAATATGGTCCTGCCACATTTGGACCCGTTAATCTCCGAATTGAACCCTTTTCCTATTATCAAATAGGTCCTAATGCTTCTTATACGCTCGATGTCTTTGGTGGAACACGTCGCACCATTGAAAAGCAAAAGGCATTAGCTTTATATCAACAACATGAGCTGGATGCCGCATTTTTGACATTAACCGGTAACATCGCCACAACGTCTTTAACCCTTGCGACAATAAAAGCACGCATCGATGTACTTAAGGACATTATCCAGGATGACAAGAAAAATCTACAGCTGATTCAAAAATCCTTTAGTGTGGGTTCGTCTTCTCGAAGTGATGTTTTAAGCGCGCAAAGCCAGTTAACCAATGATGAAACTTTATTGCCCTCTCTCTATCAACAACTTCGTGTTGCACAAAACACACTCAATGTTCTTTTAGGTACACTGCCACCGCGTTCACAGAAGGATTTAGTTTTTCAGTTAAAAGACTTTACTTTGCCTAAAAAACTGCCATTAGAACTGCCATCAACGCTTGCTCATAAAAGGCCGGATATCCTCGCTGCGGAAGCGAGTTTGCATGCAGCCAGTGCGGATGTTGGAATCGCTACGGCACGTCTTTATCCCAACATCACCCTTTCTGCCACACTCTTACAGGAGGGAGTAATTCCCAGCGCTCTATCAAGTATTTCTCCTAATGCATGGAGTCTTTTGAGTAATTTAACAACTCCTGTTTTTTCTGGAGGGACATTGCGTGCACAACGCCGAGCCTCCATCCATGCCTACCAATCGGTTTTGGCTCAATACCAACACATAGTACTTAAAGCATTTTATCAAGTGAGCGACCTGTTGTATGCCTTAAAACACGATGCAGAGGAACTTGCATTACAGAAAAAAGCGGTGCTGACCGCCAAAGAGTCTCTACGTGTGGCCAGATTGAGCTTTACTGCAGGCGTGGTTGGCGTTTTAGAAGTGCTTGATGCGGAACGATTGTATGCTCAATCGCGTTTGGGCTATGTCAATGCTCAAGCACAAAGGTATCAAGACACCATTCAACTGTATCTTGCTTTAGGTGGAGGGCTCTATCCTTAAACCTCGTGCACCTTGTTTATTAGGAATCAATGAGGTGGATTAATGAACTAGCAAAAATAAGGAATGTGCAAAAAATGGGGGTCATTCGCTCTGTGAATGAATTGAAATACTTTTTCCTTTTTTAACTAAGTCAGAGAAAATTTTAGAATTAAATGAAATGAGTTACAAATCATTAGTTAACAACGGGCTATACAATATGAACGCGTTCCCTATGGTATTATATGAAACCGCAGCCACTTGGCGAAATTTACTTGATAAACGCTTAAAACCATTAGGCCTTAGCCAGGCAAAATGGCGGGCATTGCTCCTTCTCTCCATGACGAAATACCCATTGACACAAATCCAACTTGCTAAAAAGCTAGGCATTGAGGCGCCGACTATTGTCGGTTTAATCGATCGCCTCACTAAAGAAGGATGGGTGATTCGACAAGATGCAGACTACGATCGCCGCGTCAAAGTCATCTGCCTTACTGAAAAAGCCACATTGACTCTTGACCAGATACAAAATACCGCAGAGGAACTTTCTAAGGAATTACTTGCTCCTTTATCTGAAGCAGAATTAGAAGCATGTATTGCCACACTACAAAAAATTAAGAAAACCGCCGAGGAATCTTATGAATAACCCAACCCTTCTGAAGAAATCAATCCTGCACAAGTGGCGCAATAAAACGCATTCATGGAAACGTTTTCTAATCGTCTTAAGTCTCACATTAATCACCTTAGCCAGCATTTATTTCTGGACTCTTGCTCAACGGTATGTCAGTACAGAAGATGCCTATATTAATGGAAATGTAGTCCAAATTGCATCCCGAGTAACCGGCCCGGTAAAACACCTCTATGTGGAGAACAATCAATTTGTTGAAAAAGGGCAACTGCTGTTTGAGTTAGACCGCACGCCTTTTGAAGTCGCAGTGGAACAAGCTGAGGCCCAATATCTCATTGATAAGACCAATCTGCAACATGCCGAAGCCACTTCCATTCGAACCCGAGAGTTAGTCAAAAGCGAAGTGATGTCTCGTCAAGCCGGAGATGATGTTAAAGCAAAACTTAAAAGCGCCAAAGCAGCTTTGAGACTTTCAGAAGCCAAACTCAAAGAAGCCAAATTGAGACTATCCTATGCCCGTGTGCTCGCTCCAACAAGTGGTTGGGTGAGCAACCTGTCTCTCAGGGTGGGCAATGTCGTTTCAGAAAACCAGCCCCTGTTTGCGATGATTGATGACACCACCTTTTGGGTGGATGCTAATTTTAAAGAAACAGAACTGGAACACATCCAACCAAATCAACGAGCAACCATTAAAATCGACATGTATCCCCATAAACAATTCATTGGGGTGGTCAACAGCATTAGCGGTGGAAGCGGCACGGCGTTTTCATTAATGCCACCACAAAATGCCACTGGAAACTGGGTCAAAGTAACACAACGCGTCCCTGTCCGCGTGCAAATCATCAAACCGGACTCCCAATATCCTTTGCGCCTGGGCACTTCAGCCAAGGTATCCATCGATTTACAGTCCAAGCAAGTGAGTAAAACCTCATGAATAATCCTTCGGACTCTTTATCCGCCTCACAACGCTGGATAATTACCGTAGCCATCATGGCAGCTACCCTGATGCAAGTATTGGACACGACCATAGTTAATGTCGCACTGCCTCATATGCAGGGTTCATTAGGCGCAAGCCCCGATGAAATAACCTGGACCTTAACCAGTTATTTAGTAGCTTCTGCCATTTTCATGCCTTTAACCGGTTATTTTACAGATAGGTTTGGCCGAAAAGCCTACCTTCTTTTATCAATTATAGGGTTTACCCTTACCTCCGCTTTGTGTGGTGCAGCAACCTCTATCGTACAAATGGTGGTATTTAGATTGCTTCAAGGCATTTTTGGTGCTGGGTTGGTTCCTTTATCCCAAGCCATTTTGACTGACATTTTTCCAGATAATGAACGCGGTAAAGCCATGGCCATTTGGGGTATGGGCGTCATGGTAGGCCCTATCTTAGGTCCGTCGCTGGGTGGGTATCTTACTGACATTGCCAGTTGGCGATGGACATTTTATGTCAATATTCCATTTGGGATTGCGGCAACACTGATGGTATTCCATTTTGTTCCGGATACTCTTAAAAAGGAACGCAAGATGGATTGGATTGGCATGATACTCATTGCGTTGGCAGTAGGCTCCATTCAATATGTTCTTGATCGCGGCAATCAAATGGATTGGTTTGCCGCCTTGGATATTCGCACTGCCACATTTTTAGGTCTCATCAGTTTATGTGGATTCATAGCGTACAGCATCAAAAACAAATCCAATGCCCTCTTTGACCTTTCTATTTTTCAAGATCGTAATTTTGTTCTTTCCAGTCTATTACTGGCCATCTTGGGATTGGGTATGTATGGAACAATGGTTATCCAACCCCAAATGCTACAAGGTTTACTGAATTATCCCGTTTTAATCGCAGGATTAATCATGGCGCCCCGCGGGATTGCCAGTATGTTCAGCATGATGATTGTTGGTAAATTAATTAATCAAGTTCAACCTCGCTGGTTAATTTCGATAGGAGTGTTACTCAGTGCTTCCGGGATTTATATCACGACTCATTACTCCCAAGAGGTTAGTCTAGCCTGGCTCATTTGGCCATTAATACTCCAAGGATTTGGATTGGGCTTGATTTTCGTTCCATTATCCTCTGTAGCATTTTCAACCTTACCGGTTTCTTCTCGTGCCGAAGCGGCTGGACTGTACAGCCTATTACGTACCATAGGCTCTTCTGTAGGGATTTCCATTACTATCACCTTCTTAAGTCGCCACACTCAAATGGCCTGGAATCAAATCGCAGGCTCAATTCAACCCTACAATCCAGCATTAATGGAATACCTACGCCCCTGGCATCTTAAAGCCACGGATCCACAAGCCGCTGCCTTATTATTGAATGAGCTAGGTAAACAATCGCTAATGCTCTCTTATATCAATACATTCGCGTTTATCATGTGGAGTTTTCTGATTATGTTACCTTTTGTATTATTGTTGAAACAAAATAATTCGCCAGCTACCTCTATTGTCAGCGAGTGAGGCGGCTCATTTCTCTTTCGTTGATTGTGAGCAAACAAAATGGCTTTGAAAAGCGGAATTGGATACATATTTTTATAGTCCATTACCTATGGTTCTCTAATAAAAGAGTAATGGTCATTGTTTGGTTATGTAATTCACAATTGCCAACGGTCAATGGTGACAATTCACCATAAGAGTAAAAGCCAATTTGAGTTGATCCCTTGGGCATTGATTGCAATGTAGTTTCTGTTTCTTCCTCAGTGCGCTCACCTAATAGTAGTCTTCTGCCAACACAACTAATATCAATTGCCAAAACGGGCTCTTCTTTTAAGTCCCTATTTTCAAAAAGAAGATTATTAGCGCTTTCACTTGCATCATTCGCACTTTCAATGAGTCTATCAAAATTGGCACGCATTAATCGAGCATGGTATCCTTGAGGTACGTCTCCAGCAAAAACTAAGGATTGGCTGTTTTCATCAATACCCAAAATAGTGCGTACAATATACTGAGAATCTGGATCAAAATAATTACGGATAGCAAGTGGGTAAAGCAAACCAGAAGCCGGTAATTCAGAAGCCCTCTCACCAAGATAAGCTTTATAGAGTTTTAATGCCGGTTGATGGTCTAATTCATAAAGAATATTTCCTTTAGAGTGGGTAATGAATCTTTCTGGACCAAAAATATCCCAACCGCCTTGCGACCCATATCCTATGTGGATTTGCTCGCCATAAAACCCTATGGCTGCAATGCAGTGGTCAACGATTTGTCCTTCATAGATAAGCCAGGTATTTTTAAAATCAGCACCGTCACCAGCAAGTCCTCCAGTAATAATGACTTCTTTAGCTGAGTGTTTGTTTAAGCCCTTGATTAATTCGGAACCATTAACATGTAAGCCGTCAGACAAAATAAAAATACCCTTGGGTTTCTGATGTTGATGCAATAATTTTGCCAATTGGGCACCGGCCTCGTAAGAATCTTCAGTTCTTTTTACTTCAGCCTTTGCGAGCTGTAGTTTTGTGGATTCAAATTGAACCACAGCAACGGAAATACTGTTATCAAAAATATTAGGCCCCAAAATTTCCCCTGCGGTGGAACAACCTATGATTTTTGATTTTTTATAAGCTTGGGCTAATTGTTCAATTGGTTTTGCATTATTTCTAAAGTTTGGACTGGCAAAAACTAAAACGAATGTACTTTCGGAGTCCAGTTCAGGAAATTTCTGAATGCTCCATCCCAGATTTTGGATGTATTGAAAAGATTGAATTTTCATTATACTAATGTCATTTCAATTTAACTTTCGAATAATCAATTATAGCCCATTTTAAAATATATTAATAAAATGAGATATTCAAAATTAGATATTCGAAAGACCCTTCGGTAACATTCACTTATGAGGCAATAGGCGAACCCCACTTGCAGGAATTGCGGGTTGCTGATTTGCTTAAGATGTAATCCAAACCATCTATTTTTCCCAAAATTAATTCTTCTGTTAGATTAAAATAATAAGTCTGTACTTGATACCCACGTAGTTAAGAAAAACCAATCGACACACACAATGCAAATGATAAAAAAACTTTCTATGACATCCAAATACCTGAATTTTTAAATTTAAAGTTTACGGCATATTGGTACAATGATACTTATTTAAAACAACACTTAAGAGAATACAATTCCAAAGGCGAACCAGTTATGTTTTTTAAAAGAAACAATGACACCGACTTGAAGGGAGTCATGATAGAAAATGCCTTTATAAAAGGAAATGAAAATTATTATCTTTTTCTTGGATTTGAAATCGATACTAAACTTACAAAAAAAGACACACCTTCAATTGTATTTCCAGGAGGATTTGAACATACCACAATTAGCTTAGACCACAAACAAGATACATCTTTCTTGACGCTAACATACTCTACAAATGAAAACTATTATAATTTAATTAACGAAATAGGCACCGTAGACATTCAATATCCTCTTTTTTAAAGCAAATTATGTATAAAAAATGACGTAGTTTCATAGATTTGACCACGTCACCTATGATTTATTACCGCCATCTACAAATTAACCCAATCTGCGCCAATGAATTGAAACATGCTTTACTAAAGTCCGTTGAATGCGCTGTAAAGGATATTTAATCTTTAATATACTCTGAATTCAGTTCATCTTCGTATATAATTCACGCCCTGTTATGACTCGGGTATATAACGATCACTATGGACAGAATATTAACTATTTCTTTACTCATTTTTATTCACATTTCCACGGCATGTGCAGAATTAACCAAAAAATACATTAGTCATAATGTAGAAGATTTTAATAGCACAATAACTGCGACAATGAATCGAACAAACTTTGATGAATGTAAAAGTCTTGGAAGAGAGTTTGTTGCAGATTTTAATAAAGCACACAAAACATTTCTCGATGGTCAATACATCAAAGCAACTATTAATGTATTAAATATTGTAGAAAAGCAAATGAGTCATATGGATTTTCTTTAAGTCTAACTCTTGCGAACAGCAATCAGCTTTAACCGCAGTTGCTTTTCAATTTCAAGCACAGCAAAAAACAGTGCGCCGGTTAGAACGACGAGTACGCCATCCCCAAAGGGGATACTTTCAGTAACAAATATGGTTTGTAAAGGAGCGAAATAGGTGATTGCAAACTGTGCCACAGTAATCACAATGACCGCCATCCAAACCACTTTGGTCCCTTGTACTGCGTTCCATGTGAGTGATGTTCCATAAATATTGCGAATATAAAACAAATGAAAAATCTCAAGAACAACCAGTGTGTTTAATGCGATTGTGCGTGCCAACTCAAGCGAGTAACCGCGATCGAGCGCATAAAAATAGAGTCCAAAGACGCCACAAATAAAGAGAATAGAAACCAGAAGCATATGCCATACCAAGCTGCCGGTCAGTAAAGGCTCGTTTCGAGGGCGTGGTGGTCTTTGCATGGTCCCTTCTTCGGTCGGCTCAAAGGCCAGGGCAATGCCAAGAGTCACTGCGGTAATCAGGTTGATCCATAAAATTTGAATCGGCGTTACCGGCAAGCTTAGACCTAACAGCAGAGCCAGGATAATCGTCATTGACTCACCCGCATTGGTGGGTAAAGTCCAGCTAATCACTTTTTTAAGATTATCATAAACAGTACGGCCTTCACGTACAGCGGCTACAATGGAAGCAAAATTATCATCCACCAGTACAAATTCAGCCGCCTCTTTGGCGACTTCACTGCCTTTTCTCCCCATAGCAATTCCTGCATCTGCTCGTTTTAACGCAGGCGCATCATTGACCCCATCGCCGGTCATGGCCACAGTCATTCCATGTGATTGCAATGCCATCACCAGCCTTAGTTTATGTTCAGGACTTGTTCGGGCAAAAATATCGGTTAGCAATACAGCATTTCTGAGTACGGCGTCATCCATGTTATCCAAATCAATGTCTGTTAATACCTTATCCAAATTTTTAAGTCCTATTTGCCGGCCAATAGCAACCGCTGTACTGGCATGATCGCCTGTGATCATTTTTACTTGAATGCCCGCTGTATGGCATTCTGCCACTGCTGCAATGGCTTCAGGTCTGGGCGGATCAATCAGTCCAACCATCCCAAGTAACGTGAGATTCCCTTCAACATCAGCGAACTCCAAAACGATATGTTCTGGCTTTATTTTTCTGACAGCAAAAGCGAGGATGCGCTGTCCACTTGCTGCAATCATTTCCATCTGCTCTTTCCAGTAAGACTCATTTAATGGCTCTGTTCCACCCCAGTCTGTTTGTTGAACTTGACACATACCCAAAATCTGCTCAGGAGCTCCCTTCACCATGACCATCGCATGATTGAAATGGTCGTGGTGAAGAGTTGCCATGAAGCGATGCTTGGCATCAAAAGGAATGATATCGGTACGCCTCCAGGATTCGTTTTCCTCTTTAAGGACAAGTCCCGTCTTACCTGCAAAGGTTAACAAAGCGCCCTCCATAGGGTCCCCATCCACAGACCAACATCCTTCATGTTCACGAAGCATGGCGTCATTGCAAAGAATTGCTGCATGGGCCAGTTTTTTCAGTACAGGGTGCTCGTTATGATCAATGATTTGTTCATTCAACATCAGGGCACCGACCGGCTCGTAACCGGTGCTGTCGAGAGTAAATAGGTGGCTGCTGGTTATAACCGAAGACACGGTCATCTCATTTAGAGTGAGGGTACCTGTTTTATCCGTACAGATAACCGATACCGCGCCTAAGGTTTCAATGGCAGGTAGTCGACGTACAATGGTATGTCGTCGCGCCATAGCCTGCACACCAATAGCTAAGGTAATTGAAAGAACGGCAGGAAGACCTTCCGGGATAGCCGCAACCGATAAACCAACCACGACCATAAACAATTCAACAAACGGGTGATGTTGAACAAAATACCCATACGCAAGAAGGAGTGCCGCAATCAATAAAATGAACAAAGTCAGCCATTTTGCAAACAGCCCCATTTGTAGGACTAAGGGTGTGGTTAAAGACTCTACTTTTGACAATAGCCCACTAATATGTCCAATTTGAGTGGATGAGCCTGTGGCCACCACAATGCCTTTGCCCTGACCATTGGTTACCAGGGTCCCACTAAATGCCATACAAGTCCTGTCACCTAATACGGCATTTCTTGGGACTGAATGAATGTGTTTTTCAACCGGAATGGATTCACCAGTTAAGATGGCCTCCTGGATGGTGAGTCCATGAGATTTTATTAAGCGTACATCGGCAGGAACTTTATCTCCTGCTTCCAGCAAAACAATATCGCCTGGCACAAGCTCCTCACCAGCAATACGCCGTCGTTCGCCATCCCGTAATACGGTAGCCGTAGGGGACAGCATTTTCCGAATCGCGTCCAGTGCTTTTTCTGCTTTTCCTTCCTGGATAAAACCGATTAGGGCATTGATGATGACGACTGCTAAAATAACGCCAGTATCTATCCAATGTTGCAAGAGTAAAGTCACCAGAGCAGCCCCTAGTAACACATAGATGAGGATGTTATGAAACTGGAGCAAGAAGCGAAAATAAACATTTTTTCTTTGAGGTTCCGGTAAACAATTGAGGTCATAACGTTTTAATCTGTTTTTCGATTCGTCCTCGCTTAAACCGAATTCTGATGTAGTATTTAATGTCGCGAGAATTGCTTCTGCTGACTGCTCATGCCAGCAGAGCTCTGGGATGTTGTTTTTTGATTCCACCATGGTCCTCTTTTCCCTGATTAATAGGCTTTTACTGGGGATACAAAACCTTGTGGTTTTAATGCCAGTAACGAGCAATCAATGTCTTGCAAGATGTTTTCCGCAGTATTGCCAATCATAAATCCAGATATCCCGGTGCGTGCGACGGTGCCCATCACCAAAATATCGATTCTTTTATGGGTTATGATGGCGGGGATAACCTCTTCTGGTTGTCCTTTCAGATGGTCAATTTGGTATGCTCCAGAAATTTGAGACCGTTTAATGAGCTCTTGCAAGAGCAATCCATGAACATGTTTTTCTTCAGCGACTATTCTATCTAATTCTTCTTTAGATATTTTTAACCACACACTATCCCGTAAGTAACTTTCCAGCGCAAATTCCCAACAGGAAATAATACTTAATTTACCCTGATAACGGACGTTTAATGAATGAGCAACTTCTAATAAGCGAAGCGAAAGGTCCAGGGCTTCTGCTTCTTCATCTTTGGGATCAATAGCCACTGCAATGCGAATATCCTGTTGCGTGTGCTTAAGCGGACGATAAAGAAACAAGGCACAGGGGCATTTGCGCAATAGTTCCATGTCCAGTGCTTTAAAGCCTTTCATACCTTCTCGTGTTTCCGCTTCTTTGATGAGAAGATCATGTGAATTTTTAAGGACATGGCGAATGATTCGGATGTCAGGTGTTGTGCCACAATCCACTTCAATATCGATGGGAATTTTCTTTTTAGATACCCCAAGCCCTGATTTGGCCAATTGAATGGCTTTGTTCATTTTGTCAATCAATGATGCTTCATAAGAAGTTTTGTACTCACTAAGCGTATCAGGAAAAGGAGGGCAGGTAATTAAAATATGAAGCTGTGCCTCGTTTTTAGAAGCTAATTTTAACGCCAGCTGTAAGGCTTCTGTTTCGTTCTTAATTCCATGGCTAACGAATAAAATGTTATGAAATCGGTGCATTACTTATTCCTCCTTGAAAGGGCTGGAGCAATGTTTCAAAATCGTATTTGAACCGCAATTGCTCCTTGCTTTTTACATGTATTGGCCGCCATTGACATCCAGATTAGCTCCAGTGATAAAACTCGATGCAGGGGATGCCAAAAAAGCAACGGCCTCTGCAACATCTTGCGGAAGTCCCAAGCGCCCTACCGGTATGACTGAAATTATAGTATTTAAAACGTCTTCTCGCATTTTGCGAATCATGGGCGTTTCAATATAGCCTGGCGAAATAGTATTCACCGTAATGCCTTTGCTGGCTACTTCAAGCGCCAGGCTTTTGGTAAAGCCAAACAATGCGGCCTTGGTTGCTGCGTAATTGCATTGCCCAAACTGACCCTTACGTCCATTAATTGAGGAAATAGAGATAATACGTCCATACCCTTTCTCAAGCATGGCAGGTAGTGTATTTCGCGTCATGTTAAATACACTGGTGAGGTTCGCATTCACTACACTTTTCCATTGCTCTGGCGACATCTTTTTTAAACTGGAATCCTGAGTCACACCTGCATTGTTAACCAATACGTCAATACGACCGTAGCGTTCCATAACCAGTGATACCAGCTGTTCACAATCATTAAACCGCGCAATATCCGCATACAGTATATCAATTTCAAATCCTGCTTGTTGTTGCTCTTTTTGCCATTGAATTGCTTCTTCATGATTGCCGTTTTTGAAGTAGCAGGCAATCACAGAATAGTCTGTTGCTAATCGTTGACAAATAGCGCTACCAATACCTCCTGTACCACCAGTAACAATTGCTATCTTTTTCTCCATGATTATTCTCCTTAATTAAATTGGTTTGTCCCTATAGAAAAATACTTTGTTATCGTTTGATTGAGGCCATTTTTAACATTAAAAATCCAGTGAGTCCTGATATAAACGAACCAAGCACTACGCCCATTTTAACCATGGGCATTAAGCTTGAATCATTGTTTTGGTAAGCCAAAGAACCAATAAACAAACTCATGGTAAAGCCAACGCCGCAAATAAGTGCAATGCCATAAACTTGAGCAAGATTCACCTTATCTGTCTTAAGAAGTTTTTTGAACTTAACAAAATAGCCCAAAGATAAGAAAATACCCAATTGTTTTCCAAGAAACAATCCTAGCCCAACGCCTAAAACCACTGGGTGGGTAAATATTGAGAAATCAAGCCCTATAAAAGTGATCCCTGCATTAGCAAAGGCAAACAAGGGAAGAATGAAAAAGACAACCCAATGATGCAAACCGTCTTCTAGGCGCGTCAGCATCGATTCCTTGCCTACATCAGGGATGGTCATGGCAATCACAATCCCGGCAAGGGTTGCATGAACGCCAGATTTTAATACGGCGATCCACAGAGCTACCCCAAAAAGCATGAATACTGAAATGCGGCGACATTTAAAATAATTTAAGCCAATCAAAATCAGGGTAAACAATAATGCCAGTGAAAAAGAAAAAAGCGATAACTTTGCAGTATAAAACAGCGCAATAATAACAATGGCTGCCATATCATCAAAAATGGCGATGGCAGTGAGTAAAATTTTGAGTGAAAAAGGTACACGTGAGCCTAAAAGAGAGACGATTCCTAGAGTAAATGCAATATCGGTAGCGGTAGGGATTGCCCATCCTTTTAGATAGACTGGATTATGAGCATTAAAGAAAGCAAAGATTAAAGCGGGAAAGAGCAAGCCACTTAATGCCGTAAGGGCTGGAGCCAGTAGATTGGTTTTATTACTCAAAATTCCCCGATTGATTTCCCGTTTAATTTCAAGGCCAATCAATAAGAAATATACAGCCATTAATCCATCATTGATCCATAGAATTAGCGGTTTTTTTATGGAAAGATTCCCAACAGAAACACTGCCATTAATATGCAAAAAATGCTCATAACCAATACGATAAGGGGAATTGGCAACGATTATCGCAAGCACTGCAGCAATAAATAATAGGATACCACCAAGAGTTTCCAGGTTATAAAAGGAATCCGATTTATTCATCAATTGATTGTATAAGTGACTAAAAACCAAGTGTACTTGGTGTTGTCGTTCGATACAATTCTGCAGAACATTTTCTTTAATCAGGATTCTGGTGATGCATGGTCATTCATATCCTCCGGAATTTTCATGATTTTTTATAAATAGAGTTCTGTGTTTTTCATAGCAACCAATCGATTGCCTCCTGTCCAAATAAAAAAATTTTATATTGGTGTTGCGTATTTATTTGTCAATGCTATGCTCATAAGGTAAATCATACGATTTACGTTTTTTGATGGGCAACAACACCGTGAGTGAACATAAAATATTGGGTCAATATGGGAATTGAATCAGTTAAAATGTTTAACCAATTGGCTGAAGATTATGATGGTTGGTTTGATAGTCATCCAGGTGTTTTTCAATCGGAACTTGAAGCCTTAAAGAAAGTCACCCCTCAATCAGGAGAAGGACTTGAGGTGGGCGTTGGTTCTGGACGATTTGCTGCCGCATTGGGTATAAAAACAGGCATCGATCCTTCTGTTCAATTAAGTCATTTCGCTAAATTAAGAGGTATTGATGTATTCGAAGGGGTTGCTGAATCATTGCCTTTCCAGGAACAGCAATTTGATTTTGTCTTATTCAATACGGCGTTATGTTATGTTGACTTGCCGTTAGTAGCACTTCTCGAAGCAAAACGAGTCTTAAAACCTAATGGGAAGATTATCATAGGCATGATTGATAAACATTCGATGCTTGGACAGCAGTACGAAGCCACAAAACAAGACAACCCATTTTCTCAATATGCTCACTTTTATTCAGTATCCGAGATTCTTGAATTGCTTCATGAAATTCATTTTACAGAAGAGGCAATTAATCAAACACTATTTGCTCCTATTGATACCATCATAACAGCAGAAGAGAGCAAACCAGGTTATGGAGAAGGCGGGTTCATTGCACTATCCGCCGGCATGTCTCCCTTTTCTTATTGAAGGTTTATTAGCAAGTCTTGCATCGACCAATCAGCAGATTGAGCGTGAAGACCCACTAAAAAAGTATTGAATCGCTTTGTAAAGACGCTACGCGGCTTGTTTTTCTTGTATTATCGCAACATCCCCTTGGACACACTATACTTTTTAATAGGATTTGAACAAAGAACAGAGGACTAATGAATTATTCTTTTCGTTTTCTTGTTGCAGAAGCATCTTTTCCTGCTCGCATTATTATCCGAAATCAATTAATGCAGCTTGGACAACACGTGGATATCGTTCCCTCAATTGAAGACACTCTGATGCAAATTACATCTAAAAGCTATGATATGCTTTTAATTGATAGCTACTTGTACTATTCACAAGGTGACTATGATTGGACTGCATTGATAAAAAAACACCACCCATTTACTACAGCTCCAGTGATTGCACTAATCTGCGAACATCCACCGATAAAAAATGAAATGGGAAGCCCTCACTTGTGTAGTTTTAGAAAACCATTCAGTGAAGAAAAAGCGATAATAATTATCCATTATCTGGAAAGCACATTAAGCTAAATTGAAAACCCCAAAGATAAATTGATACATTAATGTCCCCACGGTATCCGATGGTCATTAAAGAAGCCCTGCATCTTGAAAATCCACGCGCAACCATGCCAAATGGAGTTGATTTAAGTGACCCGGAAGGAACTTTTAAACCTAACGCTCTCCATTAAGTAATTCAATAAAACCAGTGGATTACCTATTTCCAAACGCGCACCCGGTTTCGTCCTTCGGACTTAGCCAAATACAATGCCTTGTCTGCATGTTCAATAGACTCCTCTATCGGTTTATTAGGCTCAAGCAGCGCCAGACCAAAAGAGGCAGTTACTTGAATCAAGTGCTCCTTGCCATCATCGATGGTAATGGCCTCAAGCACTTTCCGAAGACGTTCACTCATTGCGAACCCCATATCCAAATCGGTAAATGGCAAACACAGTAAAAATTCTTCACCACCATAACGAAAAACTTTATCATAGGCCCTTAGATTCTCAATAAACAGACGAACAGCTGTTGCCAAAACACGATCTCCCATCTGATGGCCGTGCCGATCATTAATCTCTTTAAAGTAATCTAAATCCACCATAACCAAGCAACAACTTTGCCCTTGGCGCTTAATAATTTCTTGTTGCTCTCGCAAAGTCGACAGCATCGTCACGCGAGACAGTGCCCCAGTCAACGCATCTCGGCTGTGAATCAGATATTCCAACTCATTTTAAGAGCGGAGAGCTCAAGTCGCATCTGCTCCAAGGCATTGGCAAAATGATTGTAGTCAATAGGGGCTATCCCTTCTGGCATACTTGCCTTTTGTAATAACTGCGCGGTTAATTGATGCATGCGTTGGTGTGACACGCCTATATTAATGATTCCAGGATGTTCTTGAATTTCTTTTGGGATGCCACTGTAATACCATTGCCCAAATCGGCAACGCGTATGAGCGTCAGGCTGCAAATCGTTGTTATCTCCAGGCAGTCGGCAAATCAAGGTTCTAATCAATGAATTGTGCCATTGTTGATGATTATAAATTGCTTGCTCTAGTTGTGAAATAATTTGCTGCAGTTCGTTTTGAGTAACACTAGTAAATGCTGCCATGACCTATCCCTTGTTTCCTTGTCACTAATACTCAGGTGAAATAAGAGTATTTCACCCATCACAGCCCAACTCAATGGAAAGGCGTATAAAACTTAAAATTATTTCTTCCTGTGGATTTCACTTGATATAAAGCGGCATCCGCATGTTGAATCAACGTATCCAAATCAGAACCATCTTGAGGATAAAGGCTCACACCGATACTCAACGAAATCGAAATGGTCTGTTCTTTTA
This sequence comes from Fluoribacter dumoffii NY 23, assembly GCF_000236165.1. NCBI lineage: Bacteria > Pseudomonadati > Pseudomonadota > Gammaproteobacteria > Legionellales > Legionellaceae > Fluoribacter > Fluoribacter dumoffii. The sequence continues at coordinate 68,598 of NZ_CM001375.1, forward strand.
TAAGAATAGGCTGTTGGATAGCATGAAACAAATGATTAATCACGGTATGTACCTCTTCCTCATGAACAATATCTGAAAGAATAATTAAGAATTCGTCCCCACCTTGTCGTCCCACAATATCTGAAGAGCGCACCGATGCTGTTAGACGTGATGCAACCTCTATTAATAACAAATCACCGGCATCATGGCCAAACGTACCGTTAATCTTCTTAAAGTAATCCAAGTCCATAAACAGCACGGCGATACTGCATTGATGGCGCTTTGCATACGCCATAAATAATAGAAACGATTGCTCCAATTGCTTGCGGTTTGCCAATCCTGTCAATGCATCATGGTAGGCCATCCTAACCAACTCATGTTCAGCCTTTTTTTGAGCATCAATATTTTGAATTTGAGCAATAAAATACAGCGGGGCACTATGTGCATCCCTAATTAACGAACCACTCAATAAAATCCAAACGATGGCGCCATTTTTACAAATATAACGTTTTTCCATTTGGTAGGAGCTTATTGTGCCGTTCAATAATTGGCGCACATAATTTAAATCGGTTTGCAAATCATCAGGATAGGTTATCCGCTGAAAATCGATTTGTAATAGTTCTTCTTCTGTGTAACCTGTTATTTGGCACAGCGATTTATTCACCTTAAGCCAGCGTCCTTCCAATGAAACTAAAGCCATACCGATGTCTGCATAATCAAAAGCCGCACGAAATCGTTTTTCGCTTTCTTCAAAAGTTTCATTAACCCGATGAAGCGCTCGTGTTCGCTCATGAACTTTTTTCTCTAGCTTAAGATTTAAAGACTCTAAATACTCGGTTTGCGGCCAAAGAGCGAAACAAAGATTGACATCAGCAACTATTTTGCATTAAAATTTGAAATAATATGAAAAACCGTAAAACGTAGGTTTATAACGCCATGAAAATTACATCTTAAGTACGCCCATCTAATAGGGCGAATAGAGGAAATCATTGTTGATTTTCTATTTTTTATTGTCCTAAAAGACATGCTTAAGAGTAAATCATGCACCATAAACCGATTCAATTTAAAGACCTAGGTCTTATCTATTCGCATAAAATCTGTTTTCAAAACTTCAGTGGTGAAATCCATTTTGGTGAGCGTATTGCACTGATTGGCAGAAATGGCTCGGGAAAATCTACCTTACTTAAAATGCTTGCTGGTTTTTGTTCAGCCTCTGCTGGCGAAATTCAAATGCCACAGGATGTTCGTTTTGGTTACTTACCCCAATTGATTGAAGAATGTCCTGATTTAAGTGGTGGTCAACGATTAAACCAGGCGTTAACCAAAATATTGTCTGAAGATCCGAATGTTTTGTTGTTAGATGAACCCACAAATCATCTGGACAGACGCAATCGTCGTTCTTTAATGCGGATGCTCGAGCATTATCCGGGGACGTTGGTCATTGCTTCTCATGATACGGAGCTCATCAATACCGTCGCAGATACTCTATGGCATATTGATTTGGGTAGGCTCACTCTATTTAGAGGGGCTTATTTTGAGTATCAGCAGATGCTTGAAAACAAGAAAGCATCGATTGAACAGGAATTATCACGGATTGCACGTGAGAAGAAAGAATCACATCTTGCTCTAATGAGAGAACAAGAACGTAATAAACGTTCTCGTGTTTCAGGTGAAAAAAAGATAGCCCAACGCAAATGGCCAACGATTCGGTCTCATACAAAGCTCGCCAATGCAATGACAACAGGAAATAAACGATTAAGTCAGATTAATCATAAAAAAGAACACTTGCTTGAAGAGCTTTCTTCTCTAAACCTTCCGCAAACGATTAAGCCCAAATTTAAATTAAACGGTCTTGACCACCATAAGCCCTTAATCAGGATTCAAGACACTTCTATTGCCTATGAATCAGGAGCTGTGATTCTGGAAGACATTCATTTTCACTTAAATGGCTGCGAACGAGTGGCATTGTATGGGGACAACGCATCAGGGAAGTCCACCTTTGCCAAAGCGATTTTGGAGGATAGTCACATTAAGAGAACAGGTGAGTGGACTCTTCCTCAGTACAATACAGTTGGGTATCTCGATCAGCATTATCAACATCTGGATTGTGACGAAACAGTTCTGGATTTGATGAAAAGTCAGATGCCCCATGCTTCTCATGCTGAACTTCGTGCCCATTTAAATGACTTTTTATTTCGCAAAAATGAAGAGGTAGAAATAAAGGTCAAAGATCTTTCTGGTGGTGAAAAGGCAAGGCTTTCTTTAGCCTTGATTGCTGCCAATCCGCCTAAACTACTTGTTTTAGATGAGGTAACCAACAATGTAGATCTGGAAACACGCGATCATATCATCGGAGTATTACGTGAATTTCCAGGTGCGATACTGGTTATTTCTCACGATCATGATTTTTTAGAATCCATTCACATTGAAACCAGGTATCACATTCATCAAGGGAAGATACATCATTTCAATGGGGAACAAGCAGAGGGTGTTCATCATGACTAGTCGTTTGCCTAACCACATAAGCTCTTTTATGTGGCATTTTTTAAAACCGTATCGTCGCATGGTTTTTTTATTTATCCTGCTTGCTTTAATGGCTGGATTTTGGGGACCGTTTAATAGTTTATTGATTAAGTCCTTCATTAATACCTTAGTGGCAAAGACAAATACAGACCTCTCCGCTTTGTATTGGATCGCTGGATTATTGGTATTGAACTTTATTATCTTTGACAATATCACCTGGCGAACAATCGGGTACTTGAACTATAAATACGAAGCGGTGATTAAAAACCAAATTATTAGCCAAATGTTTGAGTATGTGTTGGGAAGTAGTACGCAATTTTTTCAGGATAACCTATCAGGGCGAATTGCCACACAAATTACGACTCTTGCTGATAATCTTGAGATTATTTTGCATCGCGTATCTGTCGATTTTCTACGTGGTGCTTCATTGTTGCTGGTTTCCTTTATTACAGCCTATTTTGTTAATGTCCTGTTCTTTTATATTTTATTCTTATGGTTCATTGCCTTTGCCTCATTTAGTATTTGGATGTCGGCGCGATTGGTTCAGTTATCGGATGACCATGCAAATTCTGAATCGCAGCTTTCTGGGCAATTAGTAGATAGCCTGGCGAATCAATCCAATATTCGTATTTTTTCACGTAAAGGCTTTGAAGTAGAGCGTATGAATACTTTTTTTCGCTCGGTACAACGGGCTTTCCAAAGAAAAGAGCTGTTTATTGTTTTGTTATGCTGCGCCCAAGGTGGAATGATTGCGGTAATGATGGGTTTGGCATCGATTACCTTAATTCACTTGTATGGCAAGGGACTGGTGAGCATTGGTGATTTTGCTTTGATTCTTGGGCTTTCCATGGAATTGGGGCATATGATGTGGTACACCATGTACCAAGTGGACCAATTTAACCAAGCCTTAGGCAAGGCAAGACAAAGTTTAAATGCATTGGTCATCCCCCATGAGATACAGGATAAAAAAAATGCATCCCAATTAATTGTTACGCAAGGGCAAATTGAATTTTCAAAGGTAAAATTTCATTACCAAGGTGGTTACTCCTTGTTCCAGAATAAGTCGGTAACCATTGAAGCAGGTCAAAAAGTGGGGTTAGTGGGCTATTCAGGCAGCGGCAAGTCCACTTTTGTTAATTTGATTTTGCGACTTTATGAGGTAGTGGATGGACAAATTCTAATCGATGATCAAAACCTATCTGAAGTGACTCAAGAGAGTTTAAGACAAGCCATTGCTATGATTCCTCAAGACCCTACACTTTTTCATCGAAGCTTAATGGATAATATTCGTTATGGTAGGACAAAAGCCTCGGATGAGGAAGTCATTTTAGCCTCCAAGAAGGCTCATGCGCATGAGTTTATCAGTCTTTTGCCAGAAGGCTATGAGACATTGGTCGGTGAGCGTGGTGTGAAGCTTTCAGGCGGGCAACGCCAGCGTATTGCCATTGCTCGTGCGATTTTAAAAAATGCACCCATTTTAATGTTGGACGAAGCCACGTCCCAGCTGGACTCCATTACAGAATCCAACATTCAAGACAGTCTTTGGGAGTTGATGCAGGGAAAAACAACCCTGGTCGTTGCGCATCGCTTATCGACTCTGCTGCATATGGACCGAATTTTAGTATTTGATAAAGGCCATATTGTTGAAGATGGCACACATACTGAACTGTTGAATCTTGGTGGTTTGTATAAAACCCTGTGGGACGCGCAAGTAGGTGGATTCTTGCCTGATGAGCGAAAAGAAGAATCTGAAGAGTCAGTTAATAACGGGGTATTAGATGAGTAAATTACATACAGAATTTTCGGAAGTGAATCATTTGCTTAATGACTTACTGTCCGGCTTGCAATCAATTTTAAAGGAACATTTGCTGGGCGTTTACGTGTATGGTTCATTCGTCTGGGGTGATTTTGATGAAACAACCAGCGACATTGATGTTCTTGTGGCATTAAACCAAGAAATGACATCAGAAGAATTCGCGGCTTTAGATTATTTGCATACCAATCTGGTTCAGCATTTTCCAGATTGGTATGACCGAATTGAAGTAGCTTATGCATCGTATAGAATGTTACAACATTTTAAGACAGAGCAAGGTCAAATTGCTGTCATTAGCCCAGGAGAACCGTTTCACCTCAAACAGGCGGGAACTGACTGGCTTATTAATTATTATTTATTGCAAACAAATAGCCTCATTCTATATGGTCCATCAGCAAAGTCGATTGTTGCTCCTGTATCAAGCAGTGAGTTTATAGAGCATGTCAAAAAGCAGAGCATTGAATGGCAAGATTGGGTTATTCATACCAGAAATTCTTTAGGGTACCAATATTATGCTGTATTAACACTGTGCAGGGCTTTGTACGTGCTCCACCATCAGGAACAAGGCTCTAAGTTAAAAGCTGGAGTGTGGGCTAAAAATCAATTCCCAAAATGGCGAGCTTTAATTCAACGAGCATTAACTAAAGCGGAACTAGATCATGCAAGCGATATCTTGACCGAAGAAACCTATCAAGAAGTCACCGCATTTGTGGATGAAATGGTTCAGCATATTCAAGAGAGAGAATAGATGATGGAAGTCAACCAACAACAACGGCTTATCGAAGTAGTTTCTTATGATGCTAATTGGCCTATGCAATTTGAACAGGAAGCAGAGCGAATTAAAAAAGCATTAGGTAGTAATTGCATTGAAATTCATCATATCGGTTCCACTTCAGTACCTGGTTTGGCTGCAAAACCAATCATCGATATGATTCCAGTTGTTTTGGAACTAAGCAAAGTAGATAGTGCCAATGCTGCCATGAAAGCCCTGGGCTATGAAGCAAAAGGAGAATACGGAATTCCATTTCGCCGCTATTTTCAAAAGGGAGATAACCAAAGAACTCATCATGCTCATATTTTTGAGTTTGGAAACCCAGAAATCGAGCGCCATTTAAAATTTAGGGACTGGATGAGAGCAAATCCAGAAGATAGAGTAGCCTATGCTCGTTTAAAACAAGAGTTAGCACATCAACATCCCTATGACATTACTGCCTATTGCGTGGGTAAAGAGGATTTTATCGCAGCTATTGATAGAAAAGCAGGATTTAATGGATTAAGAGTGGTTAAGGCATTAACACCTCGTGAATGGGATAAAGTACGCCATTTTAGACAATTCTATTTTTTTGATAAGGCAGGGCTTTCTGATCCATATACTTGGACTTTTGAGCATGAAGCTCATGTTCATTTTGTTTTATCTCAAGGAAGCGACATCATTGGTTATGCCCATCTGCAATTATGGCCTCACAAAAGAGCAGCTTTGCGCATCATTGTGATTGATGAGGAAAAAAGAAACCACCAATATGGTGGCCAATTCTTGGCGTTATGTGAAAAGTGGCTAAAAACACAAGGCTATCAAAGCTTGCACGTGGAGTCTTCACCGGATGCGCTAAGATTTTATAGAAATAATGATTACATCGACATGCCATTTGATGATCCAGATGGCTATGAAGGTGATGCGAGAGATACTGCAGTAGGGAAAATACTATGATTCAAATCGAAAAAATAACGGGAGATTTAGCTCAATCCTTATGTCGAACCATTACAAAGGATTTGCCAGAATACTTTGGTTTGCCAGAAGCGAACGAGCACTACGCAATAGGTGTGACCACACGCACTAATTTTGCGGCAAAAGATGGGGATAATACGTTTGGCCTTGTTTCAATTGATTTTCCCTATCCTGATAATGCTAATATTTACTGGATGGCTGTAAAACGTGATTATCATCGTCAAGGTGTAGGAAAGCAATTAATCAAAACGGCTTGCCATTTTGCTGCAACACAAGGTGCTAAAACTATAACCGTTGAAACCCTAAGCCCCTCTGAATTGGAAGAGAATTACCTTAAAACCTACCGATTCTATCAGTCCGTTGGTTTTAACCCTCTTTTGGATTTAAAACCAGCAGGATATGAGTGGAATATGGTGTACATGATGAAACAGCTTGAAGCTTTAGCAGAAAACCAATCGTCAATTGCCATTAAGCCACTAGAATTATGCGATATCCCCGTTTTGGTCGATGCGTTTCAAAAAGCAAATTGGCAAAAACCTTACGTTTTGTTTGAAGGGTACTATCAAGAACAAGAACAGTCTGAGCGAGTCGTTTGGGTGGCCTATGTTCAAGACCAAATCGCGGGCTATGTTACTCTAAAATGGACCTCACACTATAAACCTTTTTCTCATAAAGGAATCCCAGAAATTATGGACTTAAATGTATTGCCTGCTTTCCGCAAGCGTGGAATAGGCAGTGCTTTGCTCACTATTGCTGAAGAAAATGCAGCCAGTCAGTGTGATGTTGTAGGAATTGGTGTTGGATTATATGGTGGTCCTGATGGCGGATATGGACAAGCTCAACGACTTTATGCTAACCGAGGTTATATTCCTGATGGTTTAGGGGTAACTTATCATTATAAACCAACCATTCCTGGGGAAACATATCCCTTGGATGATGATTTAATTTTGTGGTTTACCAAAAAAGTAACCAAACATTTGCATGTAGAAAGAGATACTGTAACTAAAAAAACAACTGATAGCTGCGATGTATATGTACCAAACACAAAATATAAATTGGAGTTCAATGCCAAAGATTCATTTAAAATTATCGATCAAAAGTTGTTTGAGTTTAATAAATTGTGTGTCTCTGCAACACAACAACCGGAATTAATTGATATAAACGTTACGATTAAAAACGGTGATGAGGTAATAGCGGGTATTTGTTCGGAGGTTTATACATGGAATATCCTGTACATCAGTGTCTTTTTTGTTGAGGAAAAATATCGGAACCAAGGTTTGGGTACCCTTTTACTCAATAAAGTTGAGGAGAAAGCAAAAGAATTAGGAGTCAGTTTAATTCACCTCGATACCTTTGATTTTCAAGCAAAAGATTTTTATCTCAAACATGGTTATGAAGAGTTTGGGGTTCTGGATGACTGTCCAAAAGGTCATCAGCGTTATTATATGAAGAAGGTGCTATGAGTTTTATTAAAAAAGGAATATACCGTCATTATAAAGGCAATCTGTATGAAGTGATTGATATTGCCAGGCATTCGGAAAGCTTAGAAGATATGGTGGTTTACAGAGCGCTTTACGGCGATTTTGAACTATGGGTTCGACCTCTCAAAATGTTCCTTGAAAACATTGAGATAAATGGTGAGCTCCAAAAAAGATTTGAATTACATGAATAAATTAGAACAAGCAAATCGTTTTATCTTTACTGGCACCCCAGGCAGTGGAAAAACTTCTGTTATTTTGGCATTGAAAAGATTAGGGTATGTAGTGATTCCTGAGTCTGCAACAGATGTCATTGCAGAGGAACAGGCAAAGGGAATTATGCGTCCATGGGAAGAGACTGATTTTGTAGATAAGATTGTTTTAACACAAAAATTAAGGCAATTGAATGCTCAAGGTGCGTTGCAATTTTATGACCGATCGCCATTTTGTGCTTATGCATTGGGGCGTTATTCCGCTCATTGGCATAAAAATGATTTTACACCCTCACCTATCTTATTAGCTGAAGTTGACCACTGCCTAAAAGCTAGTATTTATCAACGCAAAGTATTCTTTTTTGAGAACTTGGGGTTTATTGAACCAACTTCAGCTCGCAAAATCAGTTATGAAGACGCCCTTATTTTTGAGCAAATTCACATAGATGTATATAAAGAGTTTGGTTTTGAAATCATGCTCATGCCTAAAAAAACGATTACAGAGCGCTGTGAATTTGTTCTTGAAACGTTAGGCATAAAAAAATAAATATCAATTTTATGAAAAAACCGCTTGACCCTATTGTTACTATATATCTTACCTTTGTTCTTAAGGAGGTAATACTATGACTCAATGGTTCGTAAAAGACTTAAGCAAATTAACTGGTGTTTCGGTGCAAACATTGCATCATTATGATCGCATTGGTTTACTTAAACCTTCATTACGACAGTCCAATGGGTATCGTATTTACTCCGAGAAGGATTTATTGAAATTACAACAGATTATTGCTTTAAAGTTTTTTGGTTTTGAGCTATCACAAATCAAAACCTTGCTCTCTGAAGAACGTCACGCGCTAAACCATTTTGAAGCCCAAGCTCAAGTGTTAGAACAAAAAGCATTGGCATGTACTTCCGGAGCTAAAACCTTAAGAAGCATTATAGACTCTGTTGATGTCAATCAATCCATTCCATGGGAAACCATTATACAACTGATTGAGGTATATAAAATGGCAGAGCATCTTGAACATGATTGGGTTAAGGAAATATTTACTCCTGATGAGCTCAAACAATACGTAGCATTTGAAAAGGAAATGAAAACAAATAACAAGGCTGAGTTTGAAAAACAATGGCATCAACTTTTAGATGAATTGAAACAAAGTATGAAACACGATCCTGATTCCACTATAGGTATCCAAACAGGGAAAAACTACATGGAATGGGTTAATAGCGTATACGGTAAAAAATATGCCCATCTGAGAACCAAAAAATGGGAAAAAGGATTTGGAGAAGGAAAAGGTCTTGATGAAATTGGTTTAACACCAGAGATTATGACATGGTTAGAGAAGGCTTTAGACGCTTATTGGAAGCATAGGCTTTATGGTATTCTTGAACAAGTAGGCAAAACGCCAGACTCCAACATATTAACGCTTTGGAATAAGGCATTAGATGATATGTATGGCGAAGAAACTTCACGAAAATATGCTGTTTGTGATATTGCTTTGAAGGATGAAAAGGTCAGTCCAGAAGCAAAGACTTGGCTCAAAAGTATCGTAGATGCTTACAACATGTAAAAAAATAGCTATAAATTTTGGATCGGTCTTGTTTTTACCGATCCAATCTCAACGGAATCCATTTTAGGTTCTTCTTTCCGTCTAGAAAACGGCTAATCTAAACATCCGACAATGTTAAAAATTTGTAAAAAAATACTGATTGAGAATAAATTTTACGGCATAGGGTATAATTAACTTACTTGTTTTTATTATGATCAATTGTATGTCTTATGCAAAAATGGCGGAATTACTTTTGCTGGATGTCATGTCTAAAGCACAAATTCCAGGAATTTCTATTGCCTTTATAAGCAGTGATGGAATCATATCTACTCAAGAAAAAGGGCTTACAGATGGTTGCGGCCTTTTTGCAATACCTGTTGATCCACTCAAATATCCCTTTCATAAGTTGGGATTAGGAACTAAAGATGCTGTAGTTCTATTTGACGACACACTTTATTATGTGAATCAAACAACACAAAGCGTTCATCAAATACAGTTAAATGAAAGTAATCAATCCTCATATCAAAAGTTACGAGAAAGTTGTACTGATACTTATAAATTGGCCAATTCTCAAGAATCTGAATTAATAACTACTCTAACAGGCCTTGCACCACCTACAAAAGTGCAACCAGAAACCGTTTTTGGAGCAGCCTCGCTAAGCAAACCCGTATTTGCCTATTTAGTACAAAAATTGATGCAGTCCAATGCGGCGAATCAAGCAAAGCGCGGGACAGGTAAATTTAATTTGGATAAATTCAACCTGAGTCAATTTGATTTAGATACTCCTCTTTTTCATATTCTACCATTAGAAGAATTTGAGATAGATGGAATGAAATTTGATATGTCTGACAAATCTGCTGTTGTCTGTGCTAAAGCACTCACTGCAAGGATGGTGTTATCACATACAACAGGCCTTGCTCATGGTGAAATGAAGTTTCAGTTCATTCCTAACCCTAAAGAAAAAGATTCTAAAGAAAAAATGCATGGATACTCAAATGTTGGTATCGTGTACTTACAACAAGTGATTGAAAAATTGACTGAAGCAAATCTAGAAACATTGGCCAAAAACCATGTATTTGATCGTTGTGACATGACTCATAGCACTTATGAGCCATTAAAGGCCTATCACTCGCTTTTGCATGCTGAAAAAGAACCCTTGTTTGATGAAATGAAACCTGGTCAGATTGTCATACTAAAAGAAGATGAGCAACTAACAGCATATTGGTTAGATAATGGAAAAATAGTCAATCGCTCCTTTCCGGAAAGAGTAGTTTCAAGCATTCTTGAACAGTTACCTGATAAAGGTAAACTTTCAAACAATCCGGAGCTGATTGGAGCTGTAGTCTCACAATATGGATGTAAAGAACCCAAACCATGTGCCGCCAATACACTAAGAACTACGGCATCAGATTATGCACAGTTTGTCAAACATCTAAGCCATGACAGCTCGATTGAAAATCCTTTTATTCCGCATGCCTTCATGACGCACGATAGAGGTTTGGCGGGAGCAATTGGAATTGCTAGAGACAAGATACGCGATTCCATTTTAAGCCATGTTGCATGGGGTTTAGGTTGGGGGTTACAAACCAATGAAAAAGAAGAGGTTGTTACCGCCTATCATTCGGGTGACATGAATGATTGCAGAGCGTGGGTTGCAATCAATTTAAAGGATAAGAGTGCCATGGTATTTTTCGCTAATTCACATAATGGACATATTCTTGCGGAACAAATTGTCCCTTCGACAATTCAAATAGAACTGGCTTCGAACTATTTTTTTCCAAAATGGGGTTTTGCTAGAACTATTGATGAGCTAGGGGGTAAAACTAATAATTGGGGCATCAATCCACTTCCAAGACCCAATCCATCTAAAGAACGGACAAGTTCTTTAAGTGAATTGCAAAAAAGAACTAGTATCCCAAGTATTGCCACAGCAATTATTTCTGACCGCGGAGTTGTTACTACAGAAGAGGTAGGTGTGACTAATGTCAGCAAACCTGAAGAAGTTACTAGTTCGACTGTTTTTGAAGCCGCTTCATTGAGTAAACCTGTATTTGCTTATATTGTATTGAAACTAGCGCAAAAAGATCTCATTGATTTAGACAAACCACTCCATGAATACGGCGATTTTGGTCCTCCACAGATGCGAACTGATAAAAATTATAAAAAATTAACTGCCCGTATGATCCTATCCCATCAAGCAGGCTTACCTAACGAATTTTCATCACCAGAATCTCTAAAGTATGTCTCTGAAGTAGGAAAACAATTTGATTATTCAGGAGTAGCTTATCAATTTCTAGGTGAAATTGTGGAACACATTACTGCAAAATCACTGGAAGCTTTAGCTCAAGAAGAGTTTGCTAAGATAGGTATGACTGATAGTAGTTTCATGCCACCAACGGGTTGCAGTCTTATTAAACTGCCAGATGAAGAGGAAGAACCAACTCCTGAACGCATTAAAAAATTATTAAAAGATACTTTAGATGTACATGGTCAATTAAGTATTATCCTACAAAAGGATAAATTATTTGTTGCTGAAAGGGCAGTAGACGGCAGCGTACAAATGACTGAAAAAAATTCCAACCAACTTGAAGAAAAAAGCCTACAAGAAATCAAAGCTCGCTTTGCTCAAATACCACCATTTTTTTGGTCAAAGCCAATACCTGTTGAAGCAAGGGAGTTACCCCTTGTGACTACAATTATTGGTCATCCTCCAGAACATGCTGCAACAATAGCAATTGGCCATGATCAAGATGGCTCAGTAAATCGTAAGCAAAAATTTTATATGGTTCACCCGGCAGGATCCTTGTATACAACGACTTCTGACTATGCAAAATTTCTAAAAGCCTGTATTAACGATCCCTATATTAGATGGGAAATGTTTAAACCGGTTGTTTCATCGTTGAAAGATAAAGATACTAAAGCAATGAAGCAAGGAGTCTCTACTGATACTTTAGATCAAATCTCTTGGGGTCTAGGAATTGGGATTCAGAAAAATACCGATGGAACCCGTATCGCTTTTCATTGGGGTGATAATGGAACTGGACGCAATTTAGCAGCGATCAACCTTACTACTGATGAAGCAGTTGTTTGTCTCACTAATAGCGAGAATGGACCCGCTGTTTTTCGAGAAATTGCAGAGCCTATCGTTGGTGATCTAAGTGCTATTGGGCAATGGTTATCAATACGAGAAGAATTGCCTCTTGATATGCGTTTAAAAGAAAATCCCACCCAAGAAATGAACCCACGTTTACAAGAGCAGACACAAATTAAAACGACAGGCGTTGCTACTAAAGGGCAACAAGAGGTAGAGCAAAAGCATTTTGACTTAGGGCTGTTCTAAGCACCGCAGCGTTTTGTACAAACCACCACAATTCAATAGTTCAGCATACGTTTAATTTGTCGATCATTAAGTAGGAGCTCTGGGGTTTGCACCCAGAGCCCCTATAAGATGTCTTAACTAAATAAAACTTCAACAAATTTATTTTCTTTCAAAACTATTTCAAGGCTACTATTTTTATAGTAGTATCTACTAAAAATATAGTAGATTATGTTTTACTTAGTTTCTGGAGAAAAAATGTCAATAAAAAGAGGGGAAAACACTTTTGCTCATGATCGCCTCCTTACAGAGGTAGAGCTTGAATTAATGAATATTATTTGGAGCCTTAATAAAGTAACCATTAAAGATATTGTTTCACATTTGCCCAAAGAAAGACCTTTAGCTTATACCACTGTGGCAACTGTAGTAAAAGTACTTGAACAAAAAGGATTTTTGGGATGCCAAAAAAATACTTATGCCCATGTTTTTCTCCCAATTGTTACCAAGGCTGAGTACGAAAGCACGTGCATTGAGCATATGGTCACTAATGTTTTTGATGGTGAACCTGTAGCACTGGTGCAAAGACTCTTGATGGCCAAAAAGCTACAACATGATGACATTCAAGCAATTGAGGAAGCACTAAAACAATTAGTAACCTCTGAACAAAAAATAGAGGCATGATTATGTTATTCCTGGAAATTTTATTGAGCATTCATTGCTTGCTTTTAGTCAGTTCATGGTTTATTGGCGGTCGTTGGCTCTCAAATCAGCCATCATTTAAACTCAAATTGGCTCGCTTTTTATTAATTAGCTGTGTGATTTCTCCATTAATGGTTCATTGTATTAAAACCAATCAAAAATTGGAGCGGCATCACTATGCATCCATTGATGCTTTGCAAGAGTATGTGAATCAACCTATTTTAAAGTCTAAACACTCCCAAGAGACTCCTGAATCAGCAACCTCTTTTTCAATAAGCAATACGAGTTATTTTCATATTTTTTATATCGTATTTTGTTTGCTCGTCTTATTTCGCAGTTATAAAGTATTGTTGAGTTTGGGCAGTTTAAGAGCACTATTAGCTGAAGCAATTCCATATCGAACTTCCGGTAAATTGGTCATTAAAGTTTCTCGACGTTGTCATATTCCTTTCTCCGTCGTTTTATTTAACAAAGCTTATATCGTATTACCCGTATCCCTATTTTCTTCCTCCAAAAATGTGAAGATTGCCATTGCTCATGAGGGCCAACATCATCGTAATGGTGATTGTCTATGGGCCTATTTTATTGAAGCCCTGCGCATTCTTTTCTGGGGTAATCCAGGTGTTATTCGATGGGGTCGTATTTTAAGCGAATTACAAGAATGTTCATGTGATGAAGTATTGGTTGGCCAGCCAAAAATTTCGGCACATGACTATGGCAGCTGTCTGTTTCATGTAGTGCAGACAGTGTCTCAATGTTCTCTGTCATCAGACCTAGAAATTGCATGCACGGTAGGTATGGCCTTGGGCAAAGACAATGAAGACTGTACTTTTATCATCAGGAGAATTTCAATGTTATCAGCTTATCCACTTAAACCATCTAAATCATTATGGTTAGCAGTTGGATTTATGGGGGTTTCTATTTTGGCACCAATCTGTGTCGCCTATTCAGCAGTCGGTTCATTGACCGGTTCTAAGGCACAAGAAATCGATACCTCTCATTTAGATCCTAAAATGCAACAAATTGCCGCGCAAGAAATTAAAATGGCGGTAAAAAACTATCATGCAAAATCGGGGGTTATTGCAATCGTCAATGCACAAACTGGTAATCTCATTGCCTTTGCTGAGTCCGGTAATGATGAAAATCAGAATAGCTGGAAATCACGTGTTTTTTCACCTGGCTCTACGATAAAACCGTTTATTGCGGCGGCAGCAATTGATGCTGGGAATAGTTCTGAAACCAAAAAATATGATTGTCGCTCACCTTACTCCGTAGAAGGTAAAACATTTACAGATTACTATGTAAGTCAAGGCCCTACTTCATTGACCCAAGCGGTTGCAAGATCAAGTAATGTATGCATGATTAAAGTCGCCCAAGAAACTGGACTACCTGTAATTCGTAAAAAACTCACTGAATTTGGTTTTGATATTAATACTTGGTGGCAAGCAAATCAAAGTGATGACTTGCAACTTGCAATGGTTTCTCTTGGGGAGAATATACCGGTCACAATTGATTCATTAACAAAATCCTACGCCATTCTTGCAAACTTTGGACGTCCATTCAAAGGAGAAGAGGCTCCTATCATTTCAGCAGCAACAACCAATTCAATAAATCATATCCTCGAGAACGTTGTTATAAATGGCACAGGAAAACTTGCTGCGATTCCTGGTGTTCATGTCGCGGGTAAAACAGGAACTGTTACAGAAAATATTAATGTTGCAGAAGGCGAGCATATTGCCTTGTTTGCAGGTTTTGTACCGGTTGATGCGCCACGTTATGCCATGGTGGTTGTAATAGAAGACGGTCATTCAAGAAAAAATGGTAAGACTTTAACCTCCGGTGGAGAATTGGCTGCTCCAGTATTTCGTAAGGTTGCTCTAAATAGCCTAAGTAATACCACGCTATAAATCACCTGTGGGTACAGCAGTGTAGCTCGTACCCATATCGATATAAATTCACATGATGTTGGAGTTGTTATGAAGAAACTAAGCGTACTTCTATGGTTGACACTATTTTATTGCGGAACTATTTGGGCCCAAAGTACTTGCTTTTTGGTACAGGAAAATCAAACTGTGCTAAAGCACGAGGGTAAAGATTGCAATAAGCGTTTTGCGCCAGAATCAACCTTTAAAATTGCTTTGAGTCTTATGGGTTTTGATTCAGGAATATTAAAAGACACACTCAATCCGGAATGGCCGTACAAAAAAGAATATGAACTTTATCTTAATGTTTGGAAATATCCTCATAATCCACGTACCTGGATAAGAGATTCCTGTGTTTGGTATTCACAAGTTCTAACACAACAATTAGGTATGACTCGATTTAAGAATTATGTTGATGCATTTCACTATGGCAATCAGGATATTTCCGGCGACAAAGGTCAGAATAATGGATTAACCCATTCCTGGCTATCAAGCTCGCTTGCCATCTCACCAAGTGAGCAAATTCAGTTTCTGCAAAAAATAGTCAATAAAAAACTATCCGTGAATCCCAAAGCTTTCACTATGACTAAAGACATTCTATATATTCAAGAATTAGCGGGTGGTTGGAAACTGTATGGAAAAACAGGGAATGGTCGACAGTTAACAAAAGACAAAAGCCAAAAACTATCACTACAACACGGATGGTTCATCGGCTGGATTGAGAAAGATGGTCGTGTGATTACCTTTACGAAACACATTGCAGATAGTAAAAAACATGTAACCTTCGCCAGTTTCAGAGCGAAAAATGAGACCCTGAATCAATTATTTTACTTAATTAATGAATTGGAAAAATAATACATGAAATCCAACATTTCTTTATTAATAGCACAAGCTCTATTCCTATTTTGCTATCAAGCTTTTGGTTACGCCAGTGAAATAGCAATTACTTTTGATGATTTACCTGCTTCAATCGAAGAATCTATAGAGGAACAAGCTCAAATAAATCAGCAAATAGTAAATGCGCTTATCAAATATAGAGTACCTGCAATTGGATTTGTGAATGAAGGGAAACTCTACCGCACTAATGAAACTCAAGAAAAAATAAATCTCCTAAAATTATGGGTGGATAACGGATTTGATTTGGGAAATCATACTTATTCGCATCTGTCCTTAAGTAGCATCACAACCAAGCAATTTAAAGCCGAAGTGACTAATGGCTCTAAAATATCCAAACAATTAATGCAAAGTGCAGGTAGAGAGTACCGTTACTTTAGGCACCCCTACCTTGATACAGGTGAAACATTCAAGATTCGCTCTCAATTTGAGTCGTTTTTAAAACATGAAGGATACCTAGTTGCTCCAGTTACTATAGACACTGACGATTGGAAATTTAACCAACAATTACATGAGTTTCCTCAAAATAAAGACAAAATCATTCAAAGTTACTTGAAACATACACGTGCTAAATTTGCCTTTTATGAAAGCGCATCTAAACAAATGTTTGGTAGAAATATTAATCAGATTTGGCTACTTCATGCCAATCTTGTTAATTCATTAGCCATTGAATCACTCTTAACTATAGCCCAAGAATACGGTTATCATTTTATCAGCCTAGATGATGCACTACAGGATAAAGCCTATCTATCCGCTGATTCTTACTATGCCCATTTTGGGGTTTCTTGGCTTTATAGATGGGATTTTACCCGCGGGAAAGTGGTTGATTGGTCTCAGGATCCAGAGCCTGATAACAATCCATTTATCTCAACTAAGACCATTAAATTTTATGATAAAGATCGCAAACGACTTATTCCAGTTAAAATTTATGTGAGTAATGAATCACAGGGGAAAGCAAATGCTGGTATTATTAAACTACCCGTTGCCATCATTAATCATGGATACACTGTACGCGATACTGAATATTCATTCTTAGCCAATGCACTTGCTGCAAACGGTTATTTTGTTGTAAGCATCCAGCATGATCTAAAATCAGATCCCCCATTAGCTCAAACTGGCAATTTATTTGAGCGACGCAAACCCTTATGGGAACGAGGAAGTACCAATATACTTTACGTAATCAAAGAGCTTAGCCGGATCAACCCCAGTTTAAACTTGTCTAAAGTGACATTAATTGGTCATTCGAATGGTGGTGATATTGCCATGTTGTTTGCAAGAAACCATCCTCAATTTGTGAAAAAAATTATA
This sequence comes from Fluoribacter dumoffii NY 23, assembly GCF_000236165.1. NCBI lineage: Bacteria > Pseudomonadati > Pseudomonadota > Gammaproteobacteria > Legionellales > Legionellaceae > Fluoribacter > Fluoribacter dumoffii. The sequence continues at coordinate 86,015 of NZ_CM001375.1, forward strand.
TCATTGGATAGCTTGCGCATGCCTTTTCCACGTACCGGGCTAACACCTATTTTATCGCTGCGTGGAAATGATACTAAGGCAGATGAAGGCGTACTGCCTTCTCAAGAGTCGTTAAAACAATTAGCCATAACAATTATTCCACTACCTGAAGCCAAACATATTGATTTATGTGACCGTGGGCCTGAGGTAATTCAGAAACAAATGAATGCTCTTATTTTAAAGTCTTTGCGAGGCTAGTTTATGAAAAAAATGTTCACCTTGTTCATTTTAATATCTTCCTTAAGCCTTATGGCAGCAGCCAGCATATCGACGAAGATACAAAGTAATCCGCTAGAGGAAAAATACACGAATACATTTAGCTTACATCATACGTTAACCAAAGAGTTTCCTTCAAAGATCAATGGAATCAAATATAACTTATATATTAGTCTCCCCAAAGAATATGATTCTAACAAAAAAGACTATCCAACTATTTACTTATTAGATGCTGATTACAGCTTTGCATTAGCCAAACAAATTAGTGAGCATTTATCTGACCGAAATAGAATCAACGACTCCATTATTGTTGGGATAGCTTATGCAAATCCTAATGAGTATAAGAAAAATAGAACCAGAGATTACACACCAAGTTATGTTGGATCAGGAGGATATGGAGCTGAATATCAAAAATACTCGGGTGGTGCCGAATCATTTTATCGATTTATTCATTCAGAACTTATTCCATATCTTCACCAGACATATAGAGTTAATAAAACCGCTACTTTTGTCGGTCATTCTTACGGTGGATTATTTGGGGTATATTTATTAGTCCACCATCCTGGAATATTTAATCGTTACATTATCGTTAGCCCCTCTCTCTGGTATGATAATCATTTGGTGCTAAAAGCAGCTCAAAAAAAGCAAAATTTTAATCTTGAAGAAAATACTCGTGTTTGCTTTATTATCGGCGACCAAGAAAATAAAGGCGATTACCAAATGATAGATGATTTAAAGTTATTGAATGAAACCATCATGAGCAAGCCTCACAGGAATTTAAGCACTGCTTTTAATGTTCTAAATAATATGGATCATGATACTGTTTTTCCAGGAGCTTTAAGTTTAGGACTTCTAGAGTCTTCATCTGACTTCAAAAAGAATCGACTCTGAACTCAATCAATAAGTCTGTATACAAAGGATAAACGATTATGCTTGCTAAGTGTTCTGTTTTTATTGCTACAAGTCTTAATGGTTTTATTGCAAGAGATGATGGTTCTATTGATTGGCTAACCAAAGCAAATGAGCTTGTGCCATCTGGTGAGGATGGTGGTTATAAAGAGTTCATATCTACGGTCGATGGACTCATTATGGGTAGGCATTCTTTTGAGAAAGTATTATCATTTAATCCTTGGCCTTATGGTGAGCTTCCAGTTGTAGTGATGAGCAGCAAACCCATAAAAATTCCTGTTCATTTAAAACATGTTTCAACCTCCTCCGAAACACCTATTGAGCTCGTGAAGCGCTTAACTGATGAAGGGTTTAAACATCTTTATATTGATGGCGGTATAACTGTCCAGAATTTTATAGCCGCGCATTTAATACATGAATTAACAATAACCATTGCACCAGTGTTGCTCGGCTCTGGGCGTTCGTTATTTGGACCTTTGGCACAAGACATCGAACTGGAGCATATTGAAACTAAATGTATTGGCGGTGGCTTTGTTCAATTGAAATATCGAACTAATCCCTCAATCAAGAAAAGAAATAAAAACAACGTCTACCTTATTTATGATGAAATTTCTGAGTGGTTTGATAGTCACCGCAATAAAGAGCTCAAAATGGAGCAATTTTATTTGGAACTACTACAAAATCAGATTCCATCCAAAGGAACTATTTTAGATGTTGGCTGTGGCACGGGCGAACCCATAGCCCAATTTTTAATGAAACAAGGGTATAAAGTAACAGGCATTGATGCAAGTAAAAAAATGATTGAGCAATGCAAAAAAAGATTCCCAAATGCAAAATGGCTACTTGCTGATATGAGGGCTTTAGATTTGCAAGAGAAATTCGATGCAGTCATTGCCTGGCATAGTTTCTTTCACTTACCTCATGACGATCAACGAAAAACATTAAAATCCCTTGCCTCTTTAGTGGAGCAAAATGGTTTATTAATATTTACTTCCGGACCGGAGTATGGAGAAGTTTGGGGTGATAATGGAGGATATGATTTATATCATGCCTCCCTTTCTTCCGAAGAATATACTCAAATCCTTCTAGAGTGCCATTTTAAAATCCTTGTACATAACGTTAGGGGCCCAGAGTGTGGAGAAGCAACGGTTTGGGTTGCTCAAAAAAATCGACTTTGTCCAGGATAAAATGGAAAGAAACTTATCAAAGCGTCTTCAAATCTCATGCTCAATAATAAAAGGACATCTATATTGTATTCCAGGCCACTAATTTTACATCATACAGACGCTACTGGTAAAATCAGAAACCAAAACTTCATCTTCTAACACAATGACTATTGAACAGAATGAATTAGAGATCAAAAATAATGTCCACCAAAATGTCGGATGGGGACAACCTATTCCACTTTCTCCAATCTTAGCCCCTGACTGTCCTTATCCAGTTGAGGCACTTCCCCCAATTGTAAGAAAAGCCGTAATCGACTATCAACAATATGGACAGCAACCCCTGCCTTTGATTGCATGCAGCGCCTTGGCTAATATGTCACTATCATGCCAATCACTTGCTAATGTGGCGCGAGACAACTATTTAATTAGTCCAGTATCACTTTATTTTTTAATTGCCAGCGGCTCTGGCACCCGAAAAACTGCTGCAGATAATGTTTTTTCGAAAGCAGCGCGTCACTGGGAGACATTGATTCGTAAAAGGCGCGAGCCTGAAGTGTTATCAGCACTAACGCAACATCAAGTATGGCAAATGGAAAAAGATAGTTTATTCTCTCAAATCAAACGTGCAACTTATACGGGGGAAGATTCTGATTATGCCAAAGAAATGCTTGATGAATTAATTCATCAAGAGCCGGAAATTCCTTTGCAACCCACTCTTTATTTTGAAGATGCGACCCAAGAGGCACTGGCCATTCATTTGGCTCAAGGTTGGCCTTCCGCTTCCCTTTGGTCTGATGAGGCAGGCATCATCTTAGGTAGCCATAGCATGCAAGGTAATCCGACTCGTTTTGTAGCTTTGCTTAATCGTTTGTGGGACGGTAAGACATTCACCGCGCATCGTAAAACAACGCAAGGATTTACCATTGAAAATCGGCGCTTAACACTTAACTTGATGATGCAACCGCTTATCTTACAACAACTTACCAAGCAAGCTTCGGGTATCAGTCGACAAAGCAGTTTTTTAGCTCGTTGTCTCATGGCTTATCCTGCCAATAGTATGGGAAATCGATTTTACCAAGAACCGCCTGCTTCTTTGCATTCTCTAACCTATTATGACCAACGCGTCACTGCCTGCTTAAATCAGTCAGAACAATTAAGCCATCAAGGTTGTATTCAACTTCCATTGTTGAAAATGAGTATGGCCGCAAAACAACAATGGATTTTATTTTTTAATGCGGTAGAAGCAGGGTTAAAACCTCAAGGCCAGTGGGTCGATATCGTTGATTTCGCATCAAAAGCGGCTGAAAATACAGCGCGGCTTGCAGCACTTTTTCATCTCTTTGAAGGACGCGATGGGGATATTAGTGTAGAGCATACCGAAAATGCTATTGAAATAATTAATTGGCATTTGCAAGAAGCACGGCGAATTATGCCTACCGAAACCGTTTCTTTGCAGTTTTCCGATGCCCTAAAACTTATGGGCTGGTTTATTGAAAAGAATATTAGTTCAACAACGTTACGAACCATTCAACAATTAAGTCCGTTGCGAGATAAAATAAAACGCGACCATGCAGTTGAATTATTAGTGGAACACAATCAAATACGCATTGTAAAATCAGGTTCAAAAACGATGGTGGAAGTGAACCCTCGTGCATTCAAAGTATAAGTTCAACTTGATACATTAACCATAGTACACCAATTAACAGGAGAAATTTGTGCCCTTTGACATGCTAAAAGAATGGTTGAACAAGGAAAAAGAACGAGGGATTGAGGATCCTTTCTGTGCTGTTTTAAGCACTTGTAGCAGCTTAGGTGATCCTCATAGTCGAGTGGTGGCCATTCGCGAAATTGAAACCGAGAGTCTATTATTTTTTACTCAACAAAAAACACGCAAGGTTGCTGAATTATTAAATAACCCTAAATCCTGTTTAAATTTTTTATTTGCAATGCAGAGCCGACAAGTTATTTTAGAAGGAACAGCAATACCCATTTCCCAAGAAGAAAATGAAGCTTTTTGGAGAACTCTTCCTCGTGAACGCCAATTAAGATTTTCTGCTTATGCCCCTACTTCAGGTCTTGTCATTAAAGATTTAGGCCAATTGGAAACAAGGAAAAAAGAATTGAGTGATCAATTTGCAAGCCTTTCTATCCCTATGAGTGAGGATTATTTTGGCTTCCGCTTCATCCCAAAAACATGGATTTTTTACACAGTCGGCTCCATTTCTTTTTCTGAGGTAATTCGTTATACGAAGATAAGCAACTCTTGGAAAACAGAATTAATTTCCCCATAGGTGATATCATGTACATGCTTTGTTTTTGTGTTCCAGAAACACATTTAGAAATTGTTAAAAATGCTATTTTTGATACAGGGGCAGGAAGTGTGGATCATTATCAGCATTGTGCGTGGCAAACATTAGGCGAGGGGCAGTTTATGCCATTACCTGGCAGCCATGCTTTTATTGGAACAATCAATCAACTTGAGAGAGTGCCTGAATATAAAGTAGAAATTATCTGTACTGAAGAGCAAATCAAAGCTGCTGTTGCAGCCTTAAAGAAAGCTCATCCCTATGAATCACCCTCTTATCAAGCGTTTCGGGTTGAGATGATATAAACAATGATGAACGATTACTTACTAAAAAACTTCTATTTCTCTTTAGGTCTTTTTACAATTCGCTAGACTAGCCCCAAACCTGAGGTTTAACTATTGTTAAGAAATTTCCAACAGTAAACTTGAAAATGCTTTGCAATTGAAAAACCAAGGTTTTGATAGATACGAAGCGCGCTATTATTTTGTGTCGCAACAGTCCGATAACAGTTTTGGTAGTTTTTATCTGAAAAATAATTTAAGCTATAGGGAAGTAAGATCTTTCCAATACCCTGTCCTCTATAATGAGGTGAAACACCAAGTGTTCTGACTTCGCCACACCTACTACGTACATGATCGGTTAAAGTTGGGGTACGGCCCCGATCCTGGTAAAAAGTTATCAAATCTCAGTTTAATTAACCATGTCAGTATTAATATTAATAAAAATATTTTTTTCTCTCATCGGCGGTGGTAAGAATCTGCATTTTTCCATCACTTGCTTATAGTTTTTTCCTCATTAAATAATTAATAAACTTTACGCCGTTTATAGAGACAGTTTGTTCTTTTTCAGTGACATATCCTTTGAATTCCAAGAATTTCTTTGCCGTGATGCTCACATCCGCATATAGCTCTTTCATCCCTAACTCAATAGCTTTTTGTTCTAATGCTTTGAGAAGAGCAAGACCAACACCTCTTGCTTGATAATCTTTATTAACATATCCACGGTCAATATGTCCATTTTTCTCTAAATCAGCAAAGCCAACAATCACGTTTGTTTGTTCTTCTACAGCCACAAGAGTATAATTTCTTTCTAAAGACTCTCTCCATTTTTCCAAATCAGCTTCCTTCGGAGCCCATGTATTTAGCTGCACTTCATCATAATCTTTAGAGTTAATAGAATGAACTGCATCATGAAATAGTTTATAAATTTCTACTTCATCTCCAACAATAAAATTCCTAATTCTAAACGCCATTTTTGAATAACTCCCCATAACTACTAGTAATTACATCAATTTTTGTCATTTTTTAAAAATACATATTTATTATTGTAATGACATTTTGTTACTTCTTTTATGAAACATTAATTCAGTAACAAAAACGAGGGTTTATCTCCTTCGCATTTGATTCTCTCAGTAATTTTTTGAATTATATGTTCCATTTTTTCTGGAGAAATTACATGCGATAGAAGCCGTTTTTGCTGTGTTAATTCCATTAAATTATACCTTAATTACATTGCGATTTTTATTCTTCATTTCCCCACCTTTTAGCAGGAAGGAATCCAATATTTTTACATTCCATAAGGTTCTATAAACTATCAACTCTTATTGGTAAATCTCAATTTCTTGTACTGCATAATGCTATTTATTTTTCATACGATAGAATTTGCACATAACACCATGGCCATACCCATCTTTGTAATATTCCATACCACACTTTTCCATAACACGTTGTGACGCAATATGACCTTCTGGTGCAAAAGCAATAATATATTCTGAGTCGATATTTGTACTAGCCCATTTCAATAGTGCTTCCAAGGCCTCTGAAGCATATCCTTTCCCCCAAAATTTTTTATGCAACAGATAACCTACTTCTATTTCTCCGGTTTCAATTGGACCAAATCCACAACGTCCTATGAACTCTTTTAAAGAATTATCAAAAATAACAAAACAAGGAAGTCCTTTTTCTTTATAAAAACTAACGAATTCTTTTATTCTTTTCGCAGTTTGATCTGTGTCTTGGACTCCATCAGGAAAAAATTTCCTTACTTCTGGATCAGAATTAAGTTCAGCAACCTCTTTTAAATCATCTTCGTTAATTAAACGCAAAATCATTCGAGCTGTTTCAATCTTAGTTGACATGCTATTGACCATATAAATTTTAAGTTACATTCTGTTATCAGATAACTTTCATGTTCTATTAATGAATAGTATTTTCTTTTCTCAATACAATTATTAAGATGAATATATTTTTATTGTAACCTAAATAATTTATGTTTTTTCTCACTCATAATCCTGATATCAATAATTTTTCTTAGTTTATCAATGTCCCTTTTGATGGATACTCAATATTTAGCTGATCGCGCATCACCTCTGAGAGGTTTCCATATATCGCTACATTTGCTACATCTTATTGATGAAAGATCTATATTGCCTTGTAAGTTGCCTGTGTAAAAGGATTATATCACTATCCCTGCATCAAGATACCCCACAAATATGTAGCAATAACCATGCTACATAGACACTACTATTTGCTACATATTGCAACCAAAAATAAAATGCACGTGCTATTTCATTTTTTATCATTTTCCTTTTTTATATAAGAATATTTTAAATTAGGAACTCTTTACAAAAAATGGCGGCGTACAAAAATAAGCAACACCAGATAACTTGTAAGTTTTAACTTTATTTGGCAGAAAAATTTAATTTTA
>NZ_CM001375.1:99108-111207 GCF_000236165.1 Fluoribacter dumoffii NY 23
AGATTTAATTTCCCTGCCAAATAAATGTAAAACTTACAGATAACTCAGACCACTCCTCATGACATCCTCTTTTGTATATTTCGGGATGTGTTTTTTCAGCATTTGAAATGTAGCATGGCGTAGCAATATAGTAGCAATTTTTTGCTACAAATAATTGATCGAATTTGTAACAGAAAAAATGCATTACTCTATGATTTCATAGATAATTTCATCTGGATGGTTTGAATGATTTGATGATCGTGTAGCAATGTAGCAGAATACCTGGAAATGACTGAATGAACCTTACTGAAATAATACTAATGGCAAATATAATCTCCTGCCCCGCTATCTAGGTTAGCCTTATTAAGGCGCAAGGATCTTTTAGATTTATTGATAACTTTTGATCGATAATTCTACTTAATATAAAATCAGCACAGGGTTTTACAAGCACATTAATATCATCCCAATATTCATCTTCCAAACCAATGCATATGTGTTTCGCTCTGTTCATCACGGGCTGATACATTTTAGGTAGACGATCAATCACCCAATCTGCTGCTATAGGTTTCGATCGAATCTCATTAGTTTCTAATGTACTCCAAATCCGTGCATAGGTTAGTAATACATTTCGAGTGTCCTGTTCAAGTTCCGCTGAAAGTCTATCAAGATCATGAAGCATCGCGTTTATAAAGTCGCTATATGGGACCGGGTCTAATAGTTGCTTAGGGCTTTCCCCCATCAATGTATGACTCTTCAATAAGACCTGCGTGATAATCAGCGCAAGATCCGGCATTGCACGATCAGACCATGGTTCAAAATTTCCCATTTCAAATGATGAGCGAAGCCATTCGCCATATTGGAAATCAAAAAGGGGTGGATAAATCCAAGGATTAATTGCGACCCTTTCCACAAGGGTCATTTCTATAGGTGGCTTCGTACTTTTCATGTAAATGCCTGATATTTGGAGTAGATGGTTAGTCAACTCCATCTTTTCTTTTGACGTTGTGGTACGATTTGTTACAACAAATAAATCAATGTCACTGTATTTTTGCAAACCACCTATAAGATAAGAACCATAAAGATAACTCCCAAAAGCTCTGCGCCTAAAATCTTTGTTAGTACCTCAAGACATTCATTGAGTTGTTGCTTTACATCACTGTTGTTTTCCATCATTAACACTCAGCCATTTTTTAAAATCCTTTAACAATGCTTCTGCTTGAGCAATACAAGTTATTACTGCACTCTCAGGAATAATATCGCCAGAATAATCTGCAATATTGCGTTGTTTACGCATAGCATCCAATATAATCACTGTTTTTTTATCAATACCTAAAGTCTGAGGCAATAACTGAATCATCGTTTGATGATGTCCTGGTTTAGAAGTCAAGGTTCGATATCCATGAGATTGAAGTGCTGCATTTGCTATTTGCATAATTGCTTTATAGGCAGCATCAAAGCGATTCTCCGCGCTAACCAAGTCAATTTTTGAATCCACAATATTACGTTCAGCAGCATGCAAAAGCCGATTTATGGTATCTGGGTGAGGTGGTATTTTTTCCAGGCTGATGCCAATTAAATTATCCAAGGTCATGTTCAGCTCCCATAATAAATAGCTTGGGATTATTTAAAACCTCCTGAATGAAAAGATCTTGTTTTTGTAAAGATGACTTCCATTGTTCCCTGGAATATATTTTGGGGTTAATTTCTCTCCCTAAACTCGCTTGGGCAGCATAAAGAGCTGCAACTGCTTCTGTAAAATCAACCTCACCAATAATAAGCACATCAATATCACTTCCAAGGTTTTCGGTTCCTTTGGCCACCGAGCCAAAAACAAAAGCTACTTCAATTTTTTCAGCTAATGGAGTTAAAAAATCAAACAACACATCCACCAAACCAGACGTTTTCTTTAAAATGCTTGAAAGCTCCGTATAAATAGGAAAATTTCGATTTGCTTGGTAATAAACTTGATTACCGCTCTGCTCGCGCAGAAGTACTTTGGATTTAGCAAGTTTGGATAGTTCTCGATGAAGTGTACCCGCTGTGGTATTCGTTAACCGCGCAATCTCTCGGACATGATAACGCTCATCAGGATGCAGCAATAAAAGTGCCAGCACACGCCGCCGATATTCAGAAAACAATATTGAAGTATCAAACATGATTTTTATGTTGAAGCCAACTAAGCTTCAATCATAGCCTAAAAAGCTACACCATTCAATCAGATAAATAAGAAAACCATAAAAAGAAATATCCGTTATAAATCAACTATCCACTGTATCAGTTTAACACGCAACCAATGACCTCAATGATCTTGTAGATATCGAAACTTAAGGGCTCAGTCTTGAGAAAGCATGAAATGGTATTTCCCAATTACGTAATTGTCTTATTGGAAATAAAATGGGGCCTTGAAATTAAAGTTCTTTTCAAAAATCAATAAACACCTACTTCTATTACCATGGCTTCATATTAAAAGGAGATGGGTTAAAAATTTCTTGTTCCCCATCCTCAGATGTATTATGTATCTCCTCATTAGCTTCTTGTTTGGAGAGTTGATTTTTATTAGACGGTCTTGGTTCTCTTGAAAGTGGACTTGCAGTAAGGCCTTGCTCTTTCGTTACCTCATCTCTTTCTTGTGCTTTCGGACTGGGTACGGGCACTAAATTATTTGCTAGCTGTTGAATAAATGCATCGTATAAAGCTAATGTGGGCATGGTAATGCGAAGAGAACATATGCTTCCCTCCTCATCTTGAAGGATTTGTATGCAATCATCAGAAAGATGATTTTCTTCTTTAAATTCATTGAATTCTTTTATAATCGCTTCCATGAATTTTTTTAATTCTTCTCTTTGTTCTTCAGTTAATTTACTAGGTTCACATTGTAATTTAATTGAAAGAGTCATTGATACGCGATCACTATCAACCAGCAATAATCCTTTGGCGATCAATTCCGCAATTATTTCTGGGTCAAAACCAGACTCTAAATCAAGTTCTTCTGAACCAAACACGCCTACCAATTCATCTTCAGACCCAACTGCTTTGCCAGGTTTAGTTAGGAATTTAACTTCACCAGGACTCGCTTTTTCCTCAGATGTCTTCTTATCAGAGGTGGCACTATCACCTCCGCTACCACCTGCGCCATGTCCGGAACAAAGGCGCTTAGGTGCGATTTCTTTAAAACAAGTCCCGCAGCGTACTTTTGCACCTTCCTCAGCAGCCTCTTTTTTTTCTGCTTCCTTTCTAAATTGTTGTAAAGCTAATGCTATAGAGGAGGTTTTGGGTTCATCTGCCGTTATGGATTCAAGGACAGGCTGATGTTGTTCTTTGTCTTTTTTCATGAGAATACTCCAGTGCAAGTTCATAATGGTTTCATCCGAATAAAGATTTACTTATCTGTTATTATACCGAGTTAAAAAAACCCAATTGTATATATAATGTACATTAATTGGGTTGCTCGTTTCTTCGACTTAAAACATCGAGTACATAATCCCAAATTTTACCTGCTACATTAATTCCTTTCCCATCAGATGGATTGAGATGTAATTCAATGTAAGGGAAGCTATTATTTTCAATAATTCCAAATTGTTGCTTATGCCATGGAAGAGAAATGTCCTGACAAATAAAATCAAGACCTGTAAGCGGTATATTGAGTATTTTATGTACTTTTTCCAATAACAGTTTATTCTCAGGATGTATCAGGTCGATAACAGTACTGATTTTTGCACCACTACTCATAGTAACTTTTTTGGCAATAAAGATTTGTTGTCCTTTGTTTATTACCGTATTAAGAGCAACTCCTTGGGCTGCCAAAATTTTCATTAAGTTGCTATTTCGAGTAATTTTGTAGGGATATTCACCATGTCCTTCTTTCCACGTAACTTTATTTTTTTTATCAATTAACTCTTGAAGTGTAGTTACACCATCGCCAACAATGCTCTCAGGTTGTCGTCTCACACAAGCGATTAATGAATCATTAATAATTAATGACCGATAAACATCACCAGGAATGTGTTTTTCAACCAGCACGCGAAAATCAACCTGCTTTACTATTTTTATCGCTTCTTTTAATTCATTTGGAGTTTGAATAGTACATGAAGTATGAATACTTAGAGATTCAGATAGTGGCTTAACCACAAGAGGAAATCCCAATGAGATACCATAGTTGTAGGCGTTTTTGCTGGAAATAAAAACCCTCCCTAAGGGGCAGGGAATTTGGCTATCTAATAATTTTTTCTTGAGGCTCCATTTATTATCATATTTAGTATCCTCATCAAAGCGTGTATTTTTTTGAGAAATAAGAGAGATTGGAGTCTGTATGAAATAATATTTTTTCCTATTGTAGACCAACTTAAAATACAGAGTATGCAAGTTAGATTCCTTAAAATTATACAGCTCTAGCCCTCTTTTTTGTGCTTCATCCCAAAATGCAAGGACACTGTTATTGAATTGTTTCCTATCAATGGTCTGAGTCTTGGTATATAGTTTTATTTTTTGGAAAATATTAATGACCAACTGATTTAATAGGTTATTGAATCGTAAAAAATCCTGCTCTGATAGGAGAAAGAGTTTAGATAAAAGATAGATAAATGGATTGAATATAAAATAATGGAATAAATTAAAAAATTTTCTTCGAAAATGAGAACGTTTTTCGGGATAGCAATGCTCACAATGTTTATTGTCCATATACGCTGTGGGAACAGGTTTTAATGATTTGCAAATGTCACGTGAAGATTTGATTTCTTTATGTTCATCAAAATTTTTAACATAAGCGCTCATAATTTATCTCCACAGATTCGCCCATTAGCTATCATTATATCGAGTTAAAACAGATCAATTGTATATAAAATGTACGGATGCGCCGTGTGTTTGCTTACCTACTGATATCTATGTAACACTGAACTTAAAAATCAATTCAGACTAAATTTGTTTAGAGAGTTTTCTTATTTAAAGAGGCTTAGACAGAACGAATGAAAGATAAATCAATATTGCTTGTAGAAGATAACGTTAAGTTAGCAAATTACCTCAAAGAAAGCTTACAAGAAGCAGGTTATGATGTTTCTATTGAAAAACGTGGTGATAGATCGGTCTATCGCATCATTCGTGAGCAACCTTGCCTAGTAATATTAGATATAATGCTTCCTGGCATGAATGGAGATCAAATATGCCATACCATTAGAGATGAGTATTTGGGGAAAATACTCATGCTAACAGCAATTAATGATATTGAAAGTGAAGTATCCTCTTTAAATTTAGGAGCAGATGACTACTTAACTAAACCTGTTGCAGACGAGGTTTTGAAAGCAAGAATAGAGGCATTGTTACGTCGACCCAATTTAGTTAATAATCAAAATCAATTTCACTTTGGCAATTTTTCTATCAATTTTAGTACTAAGAGTGTTCAGCTCTTTGATGAAGAAATTTCAATAAGTACCAGTGATTTTGAAATGCTTGCTTTGTTGGTTAAGAACCATGATAGGTTGCTGAGTCGAGATAGCATTATGTATGCTCTTTCTGGGCATGAATATGATGGGGTTGATAGAGGTATCGATTTAAAAATATCACGTTTAAGAAAGGCATTGAATGATAATAATAAAAAGCCCTATCGTATAAAAACAATTCATAAAAAAGGATATATATTTGTATCAGCGGCTTGGGAATAAATATAGATCTCAGCCACCAATCTTATGTAAGACTTATCAAAAATAGTGAAAAATTCTTTTGCCTCGACCTTGGGATTTTTCGTCCAGTTATGAAAGCTTCACCCAATATATCGCAAATCTATAATCATTTACCCTCGACAAAAGTATCATTTTAGAACGCTTGTACAATATATATACATATGAGCCGAGTGTTTTTGATAAAATCAACCTATTATTTTAAGTAATAGTCGAGATGAGCCATGAAAGACGCTGCAATAGAAATCTTAATATATAAACCAGATCCAGATCATCCACTGCCTGAAAATCAGAGAGGTGTGGTGATAAATCCTCACTTAAAACAACGGTTCAAGCAATTTGTTCCAATTGGCGTCTATTTAGAAGGCCCTGATTTGAAGTATTATTTTTTCGATCAGTGTGATAAATCCCCAAAAATCTATAGTAGTTTGGATGAACTCAAACGAGACTTACCGGAAGAACTAGACAATATATTTGAGAAAAACCCAAAATTATTTATTATGGGCCATGCTGGTGGTGGCGAATATGGTATGGGTAATTGCCATGGCCCAAGTGAGCAGTTATATGATGATAATTTTGATAATTTATTACATGGTTTTAAACGAGCATTGCCCGCACATCATGGTGAAGTTTTTGTGACTTTAGAAGGTTGTAATACAGACAATCAACTTAATGCTGCAGCAAACTCACAGGAAAAAACATTTTTAGAAAGAGTGTCAGTGAAACATCCAGAAATCACGTTTGGTGGAACTGGACCATGGGATGCGCAAGATGTACAGACCGGCTTCCGATCCCTTTCGCCGGCATCCCCTATCACATCGATGGCAGGAAATATTTGGAAGGCTGGAAACAGTGTTATTTTTCATCATGGTGAATATCAAGTTGCCGTTCGAAAATCTTTATTTGCCTCAACACAAACAGCTAAAGAATTAAAAGTTAACACCCTAGAATATGCCCGTGCAATTCTAGGTAAAGACGAAGCCGATGAACTGATAGCAAAAATCGCTTTAAATCGAGATATTCTAAGCATTCAAGATTTAAAGAAAATTGATAGTTTTCCAGAATTGCGATTTGAAGGAGAAGATGTTGCAAAGTTTGTTGAACAGGAAAACCAAATATTAGGTAAAGAACAAGAAAATTATTTAAACCGTGTCCGTGATATCTTAGGTCGGGCGGATCCTATAGAACAACTGACACATAGAGATGTACTAGAACTTCTCTTAGGTTTAAAAGAACCTTCTGTATTTAAAGGTCATGAAGACTTGCTCGAGTCAATTCTAGCTAATAAAGCTTTGTTAAACCTGGCAATGGTAAGTTGTGGAAAAGTCCTTATTGGTGGCCCAAGTAATGATGGCGTCATTGCTTTATTATTAAAACATGGCGCTGATATTAATAGTACTGATAAAAAAAGCATGACGGCTTTGCACTATGCGGTACAGAATTTTTATAATTATAGAAAAGAGCCCTTACATCTCATTAAAAAGTTAATAGAGTGTGGTGCTAGTCTTGAAGTGCGAAATGAAAAAGGACAGACTCCTATCGAGACAGCGCAAGAACATAGCAAAGATGGACGAGTGACTGCTAGTGATAAGCTTCTCGCATCTTTGAAATCTAGCAATTCGCCACCAACTCCCTTAGAACTAAAACAATCTGTTAGACAAATATTTCAGATGAGTCAACACAAGGCTGATGAACTACTTTCATTACCTATTGCGAAACGTGAATATAGCAAATGTAGTGAAGGCACTCTTTATATTCCTGGAGATGTAGTGGAAAAATTGCATGGAATCTTGCAATCTGCAAAGGGGAATAATGAACTATTATCGGCGTTTGAATCAGAGCTTAGTATGGTTATCAGTGCTCTTGAAAAAGGTATTGGAACTGGAGAAGTGGTTGATGGCGAGGAAGATGAATTCATCCCTAAACGTTTTGAAAATGCAAAACTCCAGTTAACAGCGGTTATGGACGCACTGGTTGAGATGAAACAAGAGATCGATACTTCAAAAGATGCTAAAGTTGGGGCCAACTTCCAAAACTAAAATCTTAATCGCTAAGAATATCTTGGAAGTACTATGGTGAATCGAGCACCTTTTAATATCGGTGATTGTGTAGCCATGACCTTTCCTCCGTGGAGATTAACAACTTTTTTAACAATAGCTAATCCTAACCCAATATGTTTATCTCCAATTCCGGAGTTTTCGGCAATTGTATATTCAGAAAAAATGTCATCCGCACCATCATCCGGCAAGCCTGAGCCATCATCGTCTACGTGAATTAAAATATGACTATTATCCAGCGAAATGGTTAAAGAAATAGTGTGCTCTGCAAATTTCATAGCATTTGTAATCAAATTGGTAACAGCATGTTTTAAATTATTTTCATCTATGTATGCTTTCAAAGAATTTAACTCATTAGTATGAAATGTAATTTCAAATGTCGATGAAGAATAAGACTCTAATAGCTTTCTTAACCATACTATTATATCGGTCTCAGACTGTTTTAATTTCAATTCGTTTGAATGCATTTTTGAGTAAATCAAAAAAGTGCTGACGAGGCGATTCATATCTGCAATATCTTCTTGTATGCTGTTTAGCTGTTTATTGAGTAATACATCTTCAGCATTTTTCCTTTTGATACTATCCGTCGCCATTTGTATGGTTGACAAAGGGGTCCTAATTTCATGCGCGACAAACCGGCACAATTGTTTATGTGATTCAATCAGTTCTTTTAATTGCTCACCCATGTGGATGATATTTACATACAGCCCATACAAAATAGAGGTGGTACCTATTTTCCGATGAAAATCAAAGTTCCCTTGACTGAAATTTTTAGTTATCTGATACACCTTTTTCATATTTCTAACAAAAAGCAATGAAAAAAAGGCAATAAGACAAAGGGATAAAAAAAAGAAAGTCCCTATAAAATAATACATAACATCACTGATTCTTGCCATAACGGGCAGATAGCTTAGTGGGCCAATTTTGAGTATTCCACCACTAAAACTATAATAGAGAATAACAATTTGTGACGAGTTTTTATTGGTTTCAAATACTAAACGCTTTGTTGATAAAGAATTAATTATATTACCTGGTAAGTGTTTACTTTTAGTTTTATAAACATGAAGAGGAAAACCATATATTTTTTCTAACTGTAATAGTTCATTACTCCATGTATTTTTTGATTTTGATAATAAATGTTGAACGATTTGTATTAAAACAGGATTCATATAATTAAAAATAATTTCGCCAGGATCTGAAAAATTGTAAGCTAATGCATACGGGGTATTACCAATTTTTTTATACGCAGTATGTTCTACAATTACCTCGTTTAGAAATTGATAGGTTGTACCTGATAAAAAAATGATTTCACCATTATTTAATTGATTATTCTGCTTCAGGGTGAGTTTTAGACTGTCGATTACTATAAGATGAATAAGATTATCTGTTTTTTTCTTTATTATTGCATCCCAGTTTGATTTCGGATTATTAATTAACTCTTTTTCTAAACTAATTAAAAGTCCTTGTGACATCGTTTGTCCTGCATTAACAATTATCTTTGTCTCAACTGACTTTAAATATTTAAAAAATGCCAAAACAAGAATTAAAAAAATCACGAAGAACGCAGTCAAAATTTTAATATAAATATTAAATTTCATTACTATGCACTCTAAATAAGAATAATAGATGCCTTTTCACAAGAAATACTCTGGATTATCTTTGATAATTTCAATATCTAATTCTGGCATAATTATCCTACGTTTTGTCACTCTTTATAACTCTTGTAATTAGCCTATTTAAGGCATTCAAATTATCGATATTCGTTATGGCCTCATCAAATAATGATAAAGTCTCTGGATCGTGTGTTTCTAAATACTTGAATGCTTTTTTTGGACCTTGATAACGCAATTCTTTGAATACAAAATAATCCTCTAGAATTGTGAAGATTGACCAAATATGGCGATATTTCCCTTCTAAATCTCTAGTATACGCCCTTGCCAGCATTTTTTGATACCACACTCTACGTGCTGTAATTTCATCAGGAGGGAGGGACTCAGGCAATATTAAAAAAGCAGAGAGTTTTTTTAATAACTCTGTGCCAAAATAAGCTTTTTCAACAACAACGATGCCATCTGACATACATAAATGTTCATCAGAAATTGAATCAAAAGCATTCTCTGGATAAACAAAAATATCATGATAAACTTGATGTGCTTCATCAAAGCGTGCAATTCGTTGCTTATCTCCTTTTTCCCTAATCCCTGCAACATCATAATCACTGGTTACTGTGAAGTCTCCTCGTGCGCGCGAGCCATATAAAATAATTGTATGGCAATGATGTAAAGATATTAATTCATCAACAATGAATTGCAGAACAGCATCATTTTCTAATGATATTTTCTTTTGTGTCATTTCCTTACCTTCTTACTTTGTAACCATAATACCAACGGCTCCCTGTGGTGGAACTGGTTTGAACCGTATGATCTACTCCTGCTGGAATCAATACTTCTTCTCCAATAGCAGGTTTTAACGTTTTATTGCCCATGGTTAAAATCCTTCCAAATTTGACCTGGGGGATCTTCCCAAAGCTCAAAACTAAAGCCACGAGAGCGCCAATTGCTCTCAATTATTGTTGTATCCAGCATTTAGGCTCATTATTTAAAATCATTCTTTAAATTTTACACCACTGGAGAGCATCAACACCACAACCAATGACTTCAATGATCTTGTGTCGAGACTGAAGGCCTCTCTTTATTTAAATTTGACTTTTAGGGACTTTGAATAAGACAGACAGGTATCGCACTAATTCCATGTTGGCTTTATCTTCAATAGAAGGTGCCGCGATTTTTATCTTGAGTTCCCCTCCAACAGCACCTACTACTTGATTGCATTTGGCGCCGGGTTGAATAAGCAAACTAAGAATTAATCCATTATCCTTTTGTTTATACCCCGGATATAGGTAAATCATCTTGCTGTTCCATTATTTTATCCTGCTTTTACTATTCTATTGAGACTCGCTTTTTTATGTATAATATTCTCTGGGTAACTATTTAAAGGGAAGTTTTTTATGTTAAGTAAGACTTATATTTTTCTCGTCATTTTTTATGCATTTTAACTTCCAAAAATGAATAATCTACTACCACTTTTCAAATGGGGAACCGATTACCTGGTTTCTAATGGCTACTCAATAGAGCGCTCGCCAGAAATTGTATTGTCAACACCGTGGTCTCATGTGATCCGATTTGCAACATCAACAGAGAATTTTTATTTAAAACAAACACCACCATCTTTTTTTCTATCTAATGAGCCCAAAATCATTCGAGTATTGTCATCCCAATTCCATGCCAATGTGCCCGATATAATTGAAATTAATGAGGATTTACATTGTTTTCTAATGAGGGATGCGGGTATTTCTTTGCGTCAAACGCTTAAAACCAACTTCAAGCCAGAGCTATTATGCCAAGCAATAAAACAATATGCCACAATTCAACGCAGATC
Organism: Fluoribacter dumoffii NY 23; assembly: GCF_000236165.1. NCBI lineage: Bacteria > Pseudomonadati > Pseudomonadota > Gammaproteobacteria > Legionellales > Legionellaceae > Fluoribacter > Fluoribacter dumoffii. The sequence continues at coordinate 110,252 of NZ_CM001375.1, forward strand.
TGAAGAGTGTATCGCTACGTTTCTCAAACTTGGTGTACCCGATTGGCGATTAAATCAATTACCCTTTCTTTATGATCACATCTTAAAGCAAACTACTTTTTTAAAAGCAGAGGGACTCACCGATAAAGAATTACAAACACTACACGCCCTAAGCCCGAAATTTTCAGCACAGTGCAAATTATTAGCAAGCTTTAAGATTCCTGAAACCATTGGTTATCACGATTTTCATGATAAAAATGTTCTTCTTGATCCAATTACTAAAAGAATGACTTTTGTTGATTGGGGCGAGACCGCTATCCTTCATCCATTTTTTTCGTTACAGACCTGTTTAGAACAATCGATTACTCACCATGGAGTAACAGAAGGTGATTCAACCTACCTGAAATTTCAAGATGCTTGCTTCGAAAATTGGCTAGGATTAGCGACAGAAAAACAACTGTTAAATGCATTCATTGTTGCCAAACAGATCCGGCTATTTTGGAATATACTCGCATCTAACCAGTTTATGCTCAGTGTGGATCGCCAGGCCTACAAGGCCTATTATCCCAATCAACCTAGTCCGATAGCAGGTGGTTTTAAAGCACTTCTTGAAGGCATCCATTAGTCCCAAAAATTAAGTTACTATTAGAAATAATCATAATAAGCAGCTTATTAGTTCTATAAGTATTCATGATATACTACTGGCATAATTTGGCAGCAGTATCTTGTCCCGAACTGAACGTTTGTTTGATTTAATTCAATTATTACGACGTCACCGATTACCCGTGAGTGGCAAAAAACTTTCAGAAGAATTAGGCGTAAGCCTACGCACTCTGTACCGAGATATAATAACCTTACAATCCTTAGGCGCGCCCATTGAAGGTGAGCCCGGTGTTGGTTATGTGCTTAAATCTGGTTTTATGTTGCCTCCTTTGATGTGGTTCAATTGATTTAGACACTCCAGTTAAGAGATAATT
>NZ_CM001375.1:112210-138338 GCF_000236165.1 Fluoribacter dumoffii NY 23
TGGCTTAACTGGGGTGTACAAATTTGCTTGACCACGTCACTTTGATGTTTTCAGATGATGAAATTGAGGCAATGGTGCTAGGGTCAAGTTGGGTTGCACAACGAGCGGATACTCAACTTAAAATCGCAGCTCAAAATGTGCTTGCAAAAATTTCAGCAGTCCTTCCTACTGAATTAAAACACCAACTAGAAACTTCAGGACTCTTAGTTCCCCCAGGAAAATGTGCCGAAAGTAAAGATAGTGATCTTATTCTCATTCGCAAAGCGATACGTTTAGAACGAAAAATCGAATTAGAATATCAAGATCTCCAAAACAATCATTCGACACGAATACTCTGGCCTATCGCGCTCGGCTTTTTTGATGAAGTGCATCTCATGGTGGGTTGGTGTGAACTAAGGCAGGACTTCCGTCACTTCAGAACCGATAGAATTATTCAATTATCCATTAAAGAACAAAAATATTCCGAACGCCGACAATCCCTTTTAAAGAAGTGGCGCACCCTACATAACATTCCCCAATCCTATTGAATGATGCTGACAAAAACTGTCATCCGTATGTTTTATATTCTCCAATGAATTTAGCGAAATAAAAAACAGGAAAAATCATGACATTCGACCCCAATTTAGTTCTATTTTATGTGAGCAATATAGAAAACAGTACTCATTTTTACTCAGAATTGCTCAATGCTCAGCCTATCCACACTGAGCCTGATTACGCCATGTTTTTATTAAAATCCGGTTTGCGATTGGGATTATGGTCTCAAAATTCTGCGTTACCTGCACCAACTGCATTAGGTGGCGGTAGCGAACTCGCTATTTTGGTTCCCGATGAGCAAGCCGTTGATGAACTTTTTAGAAATTATCAAACTAAGAATTTTAAAATGATACAAGAACCAACACCGATGGATTTTGGTTATACGTTTGTAACCTGCGACCCAGATGGTCATCGAATTCGCTTTTTTTCAAAGAACGGATCATGAACCAAAACTGGCTGGCTGTCGCCTGCGCGTCCCACGTGCAAATTGGAGTGGAAGGAGGGTTTATGCAAGTTTGCTACGGTAAACTTGCACCTCTAAAGAGAATAAAAGCGGACGATTGCATCATTTATTACTCGCCGACGCTGCACTTTAAAGGCATTGAAAAACTGCAAGCATTTACGGCAATTAGAATCGTTCTACCAGGTGAGCCCTATCAAGTGGATATGGGTAATGGTTTTCATCCATTTCGACGAAATGTACTTTGGGCCAATAAAAAGATTGATGTTTCGATACACACGCTTATTGAATCGCTCGAATTGACAAAAAATACCAAGAATTGGGGATACCCATTTCGTTTTGGCCTATTAAAAATCAGTGAAGCGGATAAACGCATCATTGCCAATGCCATGCAGGCTTATATTAATTAAAAACTTCTACTTTGGAGCCTTATATGACTGTTATTATACCCCAATTGACCCAGATTCAAGAATTTAAAGTAACTGGAATGAGTGTAAGAACAAAAAATGAAGAGGATTTTAATCCCAAAACTGCACGAATACCTCATCTTTGGGAGCAATTTCTTGATTCAAAAATCAAAACACAACAAGATAGCCCCGTTTATGGCGTGTATCACCATTATGAGTCCGACTCATCAGGGTACTATACAGTTACTGCTGGGATAGGAATTGTGAATGAATCCAAAGCTACGCACTTGGATAGAGTCACTATAAACGCGGGCAACTATCTGGTTTTTAAAGCAATTGGGCCTAATCCCTCAGCAATCATTAATGCCTGGCAAACTATTTGGAGCTATTTTAATGAAAAGCCAAAATACGAAAGAATCTACCTCACTGATTTTGAGCTCTATAAAACGCCTCATGAAAGTGCAGTATACATAGGCATAAAATAACTAACATAAGATATTAACTATGACAACAACTCTAAATAAAACCGAAATGATGGAGTCACTCAAAACACTTAGAAGCGAGCTCGAGTTACTTAAAAAGCCTTATTCGCAGCCAAAAACAATCTATTATAAAACGGGGCCGGGAGATTATGCAGAGCATGACCAATTTATAGGTGTAAGCGTCCCTGAATTAAGAAAAGTCGCCAAACGTTATCAAACCGTATTACCCTTTTCTTTGTTACAAGAGTTGTTGTATTCATCTATTAATGAAGAACGCTTATTAGCGCTATTAATGTTAGTAACTCATTATCAAAAAGGAGATATAGACCTCAAGCAAACGATTTTTCAATTTTATTTAACTCATATCAATCAGATTAATAACTGGAATTTGGTTGACGCTTCAGCCCATTGGATTGTTGGGGCGCATTTATTAGATAAGGACAAAACACTCCTCTTCACCCTTGCAGAAAGCACTAACCTTTGGGAAAAACGTATCGCCATTGTCGCCACTTGGTATTTTATTCGAAATAATCATTTTGATTGCACTCTTAAACTTGCAGAAAAACTGCTATGCGACGATCATGATTTAATTCATAAGGCCGTAGGCTGGATGTTACGAGAAGTAGGAAAACGTAACCAAGCTATCCTCATCGAATTTTTAGATAGCCATGCTTATCGAATGCCAAGAACCATGCTGCGCTACGCCATTGAACGATTGATGCCAATAACGCGAAAAAGTTATTTATTAGCTAAGCCAATCGAATGCATTTAGAATCATGGTTGTTCATGAAATAAAGCAATTAGTTCTTTACTGGAAGAACATCCTAAGGACTCCATCAATTTAGCAATCATTCCTTCAACTGTTCTGTAAGAAACATGAGTTTCACGCGCAATTTCTTTAGCTGTTTTTCCTTGTGCCAACAACTTCAGGTATATGGCTTGTTGTTCAGTTAGCTCAACTTTCGTGTGAAATTCCTTATGGTATAAAGTAAAATCTTTTTTCTCCAAAATTGATGTTAGGTTTTTTTGGGGTAACATTTCTTCATTCCCCACCACAGCCGTCACAATACAACGTGTATGCTCCTCTAATTTCCCATCATCACCATGCATAGTGAGTGTAGCAACCTCTTTATATAAATTATCTCGCTCATCATGTAGTTGCTCAAAAAAATCGCTCAAACTTGGTATAGGCAATAAACTTGTAGTATTGCGTGCAGTACGATCGATTTGGACCGGAGTACTCACATCCAAAAATACAGTCATTTCATCGTGCAATAACTGACGATTTTTTAATGACAAAACAACGCTGGAATCCGTTGTCACAATGATATGCTCTTGGGTGCAAAGGGAAGTTAATATATCAAACTGACATTCATAAAAAGCATCACTCCCAGGGCCTCCAAGTATTTCCCACACATGTCGTCCAACATGGAACTCTAACCCCAAATCCGCATCGACAAATCGCCACCCTAATGATTGAGACACAGACTTTGCTAATAATCCTTTACCCGCACCATGATGACCAACAATAAAAATTCGTTGAGGTTGATTCATTCTTACTATCTCCTAAAACTAAATGATGTAATAATTATACAAATAGACCATAAGATGCATCAATACGTAGAACTACGTGAGTATTGAGTATAGGATTATTATTCTAATCTAACAGAAAAATTAATTTTGGGAAAAATAGCAGTATTTTTTTCTTCCAAGCATTCACTTGAGAGTACACTGATTGATAAGATAACAAGCAAAACATTGCTAACAATTTCTATGAGTAAATATTCTATGCCCAACTATCTGCATCTCGCCCTGAAATCCGAACGACTTCAGTTAATCCCTATTTCACTAAACTATGCCGAAGAGTTGTGCAAAGAATTTACCGCTGAAATTACAGAACATATGTGGCCAAGTGCTCCGAAAACTCAAGAAGAAATTAACCAGCATATTTCTGAACAACAAATCAAAATGCAGGAAGGCACTGAAATCGCATTAGTCATTTTAAACGAAGAAAACCAAGCTTTTTTAGGATATGCCTGCCTGCACCAAGCGAATACGAAAACACCCGAATTAGGTATTTGGTTAAAGAAAAGTGCTCATGGATTTCACTATGGTTTTGAAACAATTAATTTATTAAAAACATGGGCTGAAACTAATCTTGTTTATGATTATCTAAAATATCCAGTTGTAAGACATAATATCCCAAGTCGCAAACTTGCCGAAAAAATGGGTGGCATCATTCAAGATGAATACATCAAAACAAGTGAATCAGGCAAGTTGCTTGATGAAGTAGAATATCGATTTTATGGTGTACCAATGACAAATACACAACCCATGAATATTACTGAAAGCTTAGTGCGCGAGCTCATTGCTCAGCAATTTCCACAGTGGAGTCATCTGCCTATTCAAGCTGTAAACAATAGCGGTTGGGACAATAGAACCTTTCACCTAGGTACAGAAATGCTCATTCGTATGCCAAGCAGCGCCGAATACGCAGGACAAGTGGAAAAAGAGCAAGCATGGTTACCCCAATTGGCCCCACATCTTCCTCTTCCGATACCCGCACCGCTTGCGATGGGAAAACCCAGTACCCTGTATCCTTGGAAGTGGTCCATTAATCATTGGCTTCCTGGAGAAACAGCAGCGGTTACTCCCATTAATGATTTACCTGAATTTGCACATGATTTAGCTCTATTTCTTAAAGCGCTCCAGAGCATCAATTCAATAGGCGGTCCTCTTGCTGGGCCCCAGAGTTTTTATCGTGGTGGTGATTTAGCAGTTTATGATTCAGAGACACACAAAGCCATCGAAAATTTGAAGGACAATATAGATTTTCATTCTGCAACACAAGTTTGGGAAAAAGCACTCTCCACCTCATGGCAAAATCCACCAGTATGGGTCCATGGTGATGTGAGTGTTGGCAATTTATTGCTTTCTCAAGGAAAATTAAGTGCGGTTATCGATTTTGGCCAACTCGCAATCGGCGATCCTGCTTGCGATCTTGCTATTGCCTGGACACTATTTGAAGGAAAAAGTCGGAGCATTTTTTTAGAAACACTAGAACTTGACTCAAAGACTTGGGAACGAGGACGTGCCTGGGCTTTATGGAAATCAATGATGTACCTTGTGAATCAACAAACAGAGATGAATTTTGAAGCAAAAAGAGCATTGCGCACAATTCATGAAGTGATCGAGGATCATAGGAAACTATCATGAAGAATCCTCACATAGAATGGGCACTTAGTGCCTTAAACAATTTAGGATTTCAAATTGAACCCACCAAGCCCGAAATAATTCTCGATACAGCTTGGTCAGAAGTGTGTCGCTTTCAAACGAACTTTGGATTGGTTTATTTGAAGAAGGTTCCTTCTGCATTGTCATTAGAAACCAACGTCATTCAGCTATTGCAGCAACAATTCAATGCTCCTGTTCCGCAAATCTTGGCTCATAATCAGGAACTAAACTGTTTTTTAATGCAAGATGCTGGCATTCCTTTACATGATGTCTTTAAACAGGAATTTAGACCTAACCTTTTAATTGATGCCATTCATCATTACACAAAGCTGCAGATAGACTCAGCAGATAAAATAAACCTCCTTCTTGATTTAGGCGTCCCTGATTGGCGCCTGCAACAATTGCCAAGACTTTATAACCAATTAATGAATGAAGAAGAGTTATTAATTGGCGATGGATTAACTCAAAAAGAATTAAAACAATTAAAAAATTTAGAGAGTAAATTACAAATTCTTTGTGACCAATTAGCCAGTTTCAAAGTGCCTGATACTTTTGGCCATGCCGATTTTCATGATAAAAATATCTTAGTGAATCTCAATACTCATCAAACCACGCTGATTGATTTAGGGGAAGTTGTTATTACTCATCCTTTTTTCTCATTCGTTAATTGTTTGTATCGTGCAACAGAACATTTAAAACTACCAAGCAGTCAATATAAGAAATTACAGGAGGATTGTTTTAAAAACTGGCTCTCGATAGAGTCCTCTGCGCATTTGCTTGAGATCATTGCAATTATTGAACAATGTTGGGCTATACATGCGGTGTTGGGCGAGTATCGCCTAATTAAAAGCATCGACCCCATCGCATCAATAACACTGTGTCGACAAGGCCGATTTGCTGGAAAATTAAGAGCTTGGATAGAACAATAAAGCGCTATTATTGACGGACCAACCGGATATTTTCTCTACCAAAAGGACTATTTTCTGTGGAGCGATAGGGGTTAATATCCAATCCTCCTCGCCGAGTATAACGTCCATAGATTGATAATATTTCCGGTTTGCAACAGTTCATAATATCCACAAAAATCCGTTCAATACATTGTTCATGAAACTCGTTATGATTTCTAAAGGAAACAAGGTATTTTAATAAGCCTTCTTGATTAATCTTTTTTCCTTTATACGCAATTTGTATGCTTCCCCAATCGGGTTGATTAGTCACCAAGCAATTTGATTTTAATAGGTTAGAATACAATCTTTCTTCCACTAACTCGTTTTGAACACTAAGAAATGATGGCTCAACCAAATAGACAGAGCATTCAACATCGAGATGGTCAATGCACTCACCTTTCGGTATTTGTGATACAGCGTAGTGTTTTGCTTGTTCCAAAAGATAAATTTTAACTGAAACTGGAGCTTCTATACGTGCTTCTAAATCATTTTTTATTGTATTTTCTAACTCACTAATACTTTTTATTTTGGTATTATTGAATGAATTAAAATAAAGTTTTAATGACTTGGATTCGATGAGTTTGGGCGAGTTACAATCATAAAAAATTTCACCAATCCCAACCATCGGTTTACCTTTTTCGTTGAGCCAAGAGACTTCATAATGATTCCAGCAGTCAAAACCCACAAAAGGAGGATGGGGGCAGGATCAATGCCAATTTCTTGTCGCTTACCTGCTCTGGGAATAGGATAGAGTCGATTGGGATTATAGGTGGAATCATAGTCTGATTTTTTACCTAACTCTGATTCATTAACGGATTGATATTTTTTTAATACAGCATCGCTCATAGTATTTAACTCCAATATTTCAATAATTTTTGCACTACTTTGCCAATTGATTGGCTGGTTTATTTCCAGTTGACTGGCAATATACGTTAACAAAGAGGCTGCTTCATTTATTTTATTAGCCTTTTCACTCAATTCGCGGGCTTGAAGGCTCATTGATGCGGCCAGATTAAAGTTTGGATTCGCAAGGATTTCTTTAATAGTAGATAAAGAGAATCCAAGGAATTTTAAGGTGATAATTTGTTGTAAAATAAGTAAATCAGTTTCAGAATACAAACGATAGCCAGAATCAGAGCGCTTTGTTGGTTTTAACAAACCTACTTCATCATAGTATTGCAATGACCGAATTGAAAGAGAGGTCATTTGGCTGATTTCTTTAATTTGATAATATTTCATAAGCATCATCTCCTTAATTGATGATTCTAAGCTATCACGCAACGTGAGGGTCAATAGTCATTTTATTCAAGAGAATAAAAAAATTGTTTGTTTCATGTTAAGATGTGCCGCTTCATAGTTATATTTACTGCATAGTGGTTATTATGAGCCCAAATACTATTCAATTAAATCAAAATCATGGGGGACCACTCCACTACCTCGGAAATAGGTACCTCACTCTTCCAGATTTAACAGGACATATGTCCCCTGATACCAGCTGGTTGAATGAACATTTCTCTGTATTATTGGCGAATAATAAAGGCCAAAAATACAAGAAAGCTATTGAGCCTTTTTCAGGTTCTGCTTCTTGGAGCTTGGCTGCAATGGAGGTTGGCCTTGCAGAAGAATATATTGTCAATGACAGCAATAAAGTTCTGATTAATATACTTCAATTAATTAGAGACAATCCTACGCTTGTTAAAACCTCTTATGCTGCGTTAATAGAAAAATATGATGTTTCCCTATCGAAGAAAGATTTTTTCCTTAAAGTGATTGAGAATTACAACCAGACAACTGATGAGGAAAAACCATTATTGCTCCCCTTTATCATCAATCATTCATGGGGAGGAATTCTTTTTTATGATAAAGAACTGAATATTATCTATCGCGAAGGTGAATTATTTGAAGGAAAAAACGCCAATCGATTTCTTGAACATGCAAATTTGTCGTTGGAAATGTTCTTGTGTGAGATTGACCGAGTATCTAACCTTCTTAATGTAAATCAAGTTTCATTCAGAAGTGGTGATTTTATGGACGTGATTTCGATCGCGACACCTGGTGATTTTGTGGCGCTGAATCCTCCTTATCCAGAGAATGAGCACTCAACGTTTGAAAAAGCTGGGATGTATACTGAACTTTATTCACCTGAAAAACTGCACCAAAATTTGGTTCACATCGTTCACTATCTTGAAAGCCAAGGTATTCATTATTACATGACTTATGGGTTTTATAATCCCAAATTCAGAAACTACGTCTTAGCTAATAAGAACCAGCAACCAATTAATTACTTTCGTGTTCTCGGTTATAAGCATTGTGCTTTTGGAATAGGCCTTGATCAGATGTACTTTACTTCCCAGTTTTCAATTCCCAAAAGGATAAACATATTCAAAGCAGAAGAGGTTTTAGGGAACCAAGATTTAACACCTGAAGAAGCACTAGAACAATTTAAACGACTTTCAAAAAAATGTTTTGCTGTTATTTACCGAGCCTTTATTAAGCCTGGGCTTGAGATGGAGTATCAAAAGGCCTGGCATCAGGTCGCTTCCTATTTTGTGCAATATCGCGGAGCGTTAGGTTCTTGCCTGCATAAAACTAACGATGGTATGTGGCTTGCCTATTCTCGTTGGCCAGATAAAGCGACTCGAGATGCTTCTTGGCCAGGCGACAATGCACCATCTGAGATGTTACCTGATGACATTAAAAAAGCGCTTATAACCATTCAAGAGAGTATTGATCAAACGCAAAAACTACCCGAAATTACTATGGAAGTTATCGATGATTTATTGTATTCAAACTAATTTTAGAAGATATAACTCATGAATCAAGCCGCAAATTACCAACTAGAGCTTGTTATAGACCCCAAGCTACTAGAACAGCAAGATAAAATTATTCGTGATGGGATAGTAAATTTTAATGCTCCTTTTACGGGAACCAAACCAGAGCGTTACTCAATCTATGTGAAAGATAACGAAGGTACTATTATTGGCGGTGCTATTGTATATGCTCATAAAAGCTCAATATACGTTGATGTCCTCTGGGTTAATGAAGAATACCGTGGTCTTGGTATTGGTGCTGAGATATTACGCAACGTTGAAGTCGAAGCAATTAAACGAGGGATTCCAGCATCAACATTAGATACTTTTTCTTTTCAGGCAGAAGGGTTTTATTTAAAACAAGGCTATCAGCATTTAGGAACAATTAACAAATACCTAGAAGGACATGATCGGATCTATTTGAGAAAACAATTGAAGAAAGAGTAAAGGCATATCCCCCATAAAAGAAATATACCTTGAAAAAGAACAGAACAAACGAAGCATCTATTTTCCGAAGTTGATCTTTTATTGGAACTGATCGTAAAAATTCATAAATGAATTAGAAAGGAAAGGGAGGTAGCTGACTCTTATCTCTAAGCCAGAATGGATGATGCCATTCTTCATAGATAGAAACTGGCATATTGCTTTGCTTAAATTCATCAAAAGATAAGCCGCAAAGAATCCATTTAAGGAATTCCCCGCAAGTTTCTGGACTTATTAAGTGACCGGACTGATAAGCCTCATCAAACATTTTATGCAAATGAAATGAAGTTGTTTCTCTTAAAATTTTTTGAATTCTTGTATCCACTTCCCCTGGAATAACACAAAACACACCGATATTTTTCTCGGCTAACTCTTTTCTCACAATAGCCGTTACTTCATCCAAACCTGCTTTACTGGCACAGTATGTTGAACTTTCTTTAAGTTTCAAAGTGGCTGCCCTTGATGTAACAAATAAAATCCGAGACTTCTCAGGCATCCCTACCGCGAGAAGTGCTGTTAGTTTCATGGGAGCTAATAAATTAACCTGGAACACTGCGTCAATACTGTCACAATCATATTCAGTTAACGGACGTGGAGGGCTTTTCATTCCTGCATTATGAACTAAAAGATGAAGCGGTATATCAGATTCATTAATAATTTTTGCAACCTGTTCAATATCACTATTGCGGGTAAAATCCGATTGAATGGGAACAAAACGAGGAAATAGCGCTTTAGTATTCATCATGAAGCATTCCTTGAAACTTAAGTTAATTTCGTGCGATATGGTAATCAAAGTTGAATAAAGTTAACAGTTTATTCTTAATTCACGTGTTACTAATTGAGTTAATTCTGTAATACTCGCCTTGACTTGAATAATAGTAGGCAAAACCTGAAGAACCTGTTCAACACCAATATTCTGCTGCTCGCTATCAGAGCTAAAAGAACGCTCTATATTATACACCAGCCAATTGATCCAATTACCAAGAACACCATAAAAGGCGGCCTCTAAATGATCCTGATTTATAGTTAATCCAGATGATGCATATATTTTTAGCATTTTTATAAATAAAGATTTATGAAAAAATGGGGTAGTAATTCCACTCCAATCAAGAGCACAATTGACTATTTCATAGGTAGGATTAAGTTTTCGCGCAGACTCCCAATCGATGAGAAATGGAGTATCATTTTTATCCCATAAAACATTTTTTTGATCCAGATCGCCATGGGTTACTACACTACTACTTTGTAAAATAGGTATTACTTTTTGATAGAGCTCATTAAGCTCAATTATAATTCGTTGATTACTTTTTAATTGCTCTTTAAACACCAAATTTTGGCTTGCTGACTGGTCTATTAACACACTAATTTTTTCATTGGTATGAATATCAAATTCTTGAGTGCTTAGTTCAGGGACATTAAGATTAATACAATGAATTTTTGCCAAAAAGGCAGCTATTTTAAGTGCATGCACCTCAGATATAGCGTCTTTATTTAATGCTTTTGCTGCTATCCAAGGATAAACAAGAAAAGCTTCATCTTCCGAAAGGATTAAATAATTATTTTCTATTTTTAGAGCATGGATTGCAGGTATCGTATGCTTGGAAAATAGGAAGGCTATCTCTTCTGTCAATTCATATTGGGATTTAACTTCTTCAGTCAATTGGATCCTGCTATTGAGTTGTTTTACAGCAAACTGCGAGCCATTGCACTCCAGATACCACATTTTATGTAAAAGACCGCCATAGACTCTTTGAGGCAAGTCACAAGGTTGGTTTATCTTTAATTTTTTACAGATTGTTTCTAGCTGACTTCTATTCACTATGAACCGCCTTAAGAATGCCTTGTGTTTCTAACTCTTCATTAAAAAATTTAACAAAAAATGTTTTGCTTAACTTGGGATTTTTTTTATTGATTCTCGTAAATTCTGCTGTAAAACCGCATTTCTTATAAAATTCTGGCGCTTGAAATGCACTAGTCACTAAATTGATATTATTAAAGCCCTGACCTTTGAAATGATGTTCTAGAGCAAGCAATAACTGCTTACCATACCCTTTACCACGATAAGCGCTATCTACCCAAATATCATCCACATAAATTTCAGAAAATGCTGTATAGGCATTAATCACCCCAAAAACTTCTCCTTGGGCAGAAGAAATAGTCACTGAAAAACATCGATAATTGACGTCGATACCATGCTGAGCCTCATAGGCAACAAATCCCTTTGTCATTCGGTTTTCTGTTGTCTCATCAAGCTCATCAACAAATTGGATTTGATATTCTTTCTTGCTTTCTAAAGGTTCCCCTACATTCTGTACATTACTATCAAAACGAAAAATAACTCGCTGAGGCTGATGTGGATCATAATTGACTGTTTTAATTTCTTCCTGGAAATTACCCATTGTAATTTTTGCAATAGTTTTGCGCCAAAAGTTAAGCGCTGGCTTATTTTCCGGAATCACAGAAATTTCCCATAAGCCTGGATGCATGTTCCAAAGTTCAGAGGAAACCAAAAAACCTAAACCTTTGCCTTGAAACTTTGCAGTAATGAAAAACTCGCCCATATTCCACATAGTATCTGGGTAAATTCCTTCTTGATTTAATAGGGCAAAACCTGCTAATTCATTACCTACTTTAATCAGAAAGGCTTTTCTTGTCGGCTCTTCAAAGTATTTTTTAAAATCGAAGCTTTCATAAAGGCCATCGGGAGGCAAAGCCCAATCCTCTGAAATAAAACCACAGTCACGAGAGAGTTCATATACATAAAATCGTGCCATATTTTGGATGATAGGATAATCATCTAATGTTGCTGTCTCAATTTTTAAAGCAGATTGTAATTCTTTGATGTTCACAGCACTTTCCTTAAATACAGTTTTGCCATATGACCTTCATTCTGATAACCAAGCGATTTGTAAAAATCATGAGAGCCCTCTTTGGCTCGCCTAAGTCCCGATGTCAAATCAATGATACAGGGACTAAACTGCCTGGCAAATTCCTCAACAGTAATCATAAGCTTTTTACCTATTCCTTGATTACGATATCCTTGGTCGACCACAAGGCCTTCAATATGAAATCTTGTTGTTTCTGAAACAAAAAGATAGCTCTTAGACCAAGCAATCCAACCAACAACTTTTCCAGCAATTTCCGCAAGAAGAACACCGTAATGCAGTTCATTAGTAAATAGCTCAAGTCTTCTTTGCAACTCATCAGGCGATTGCGGATAGCCCAATTGCTCCATTAAAGGGTGAAGATGTTGAGCATCATCAATTACTGCTTTGCGGATAATCAATTCAACAGACATTTTAGGACTCCAGATTCACTCTATCCCCGGATAGATTAGGAGATGAAATCACCAAAAAAGAAACCAAATTTCCGGAACTGTTTTTCACTTTATGAGCTGCCCATGCTTTAATAGTTATTCCTTCCTGTTCCTGCAACACCTGTTCATAATTTTCAAACTCAATAACCAATTGTCCTTGTAAACAATAAAAAAATTGTTCTGTTTTCTGATGATAATGCTTTATCTCACAACTTCCAGCAGGCATCGTTTCATAAATAACACTAAACTGCCCCTCATTTTTTAACCACCATCCATCGCAACCTTGTCCCCATTTAAAATGGAGTGCATTGTTTATTGAGACAGCCTCTTCTCTCACTACAGATTCTAATACATGCGATTTTAGGCTTTGACTTAAGCCGGAGACTGAATCACCATTTAAGAGCCCGATGTCTGTTGTTTCTTGAAATTCTTTACGCAAAAAATAAAAAATAGAATTTTTTTGAAATCCATGCCGCTCAAATTCAAGTTTGAACCCTAATTTTTTATAAAATTCTATTGCCTCCCAATCCATAGTGTTAACTGTTGCAAAAGCGCAGCCTTTCTCACTACCATACTTCAATGCCTTTTGCATGAGTTTTGTTCCCCATCCTTGATGTCTGATGGATTCACTCACCCAAAGATTATCGACATGAAGACCTCCATAGAGTGTTCCGCCACTACAACCACCCACAATGCTATTGTCTGCATCACGAATAAAGCATGCAAAGAAATCTAAAGATTCGAAGCCTCTTTGTTGTTTGGCATACGCCTTAATCCCATTTGTTAATATTTGAACATCATCAGGGTTTGGATTTTCTAAAAACGATAACTTTAAAGTCATTTAATTTATCCCACTGTAGGAGACCAGGCACCATGCTCCACATAACTTGCCTCATCACTGCCTGACCAAGGTGGCATAGTAACGCAAATAAACACTAAATCTGCTGCATCACTTCGATATTGAAAATGTGTTCCCAAGGGAATATCGATGCTGACTCCAGGTGTTAAAGGCGTAATACTCTCTTCATCGTTCAATTTACGCCAAATTGCACCGTCACCAGAAAGGACATGCCAAAATTCAGATACAGTTTTATGACGAACTGCTTTGGAAATTGTTCCTGCTTTCAAAGTACAGTGAGCCATTCCACCTAAATGATTATTCATCAGCAATCGAACTTCAGCACCTGCTGGAGAGATATGTTGATACTCTTTGGGTATTTCTTGTGTATTCATTTATGCCTCTATTAAAACAATGTTCTCATCAGTAGTGGTTATTTCTTTTTTTAAATTTGAATTGTAACGCAAGCATTATCTGCATCTAAAGTAACCACTTTGCCAATTGGAAGAATGCAATTTTGCTTACCGTGCCCATAGGGAAACTCTTTAATGCAAGGTACTTTTAATTTTGAAGCCCATTCATTGATTACATCTTCTACCGTACCATCATGCTGATGCGAGTTCTTACTTTTACAGTGTTCAAATGTACCAAAAATAACGCCAGAAACTTCATCAAAAATTCCTGCTAAATCTAGTTGGGAGAGCATGCCATCAATATTATAGGGCTCGACACCAACGTCTTCTACCAACAAAATACTTTCTTTAAAACTAGGCAGATAAGGTGTGCCCATTAAATTAGTCATCAGAGTTAAATTTCCACCAAGTAAAGGGCCTCGACTAACACCTGCATGAACCTTTATTCCTTTGGAAATTATGTATTCTTGGCCTAATAAAGAAGAAAGTAATGTTTTTTTAACCTGGGTACTCAAATGAATAGTCAAAGTAAATCCTGTATAACTTACTAAGCCACTGTTTTTAAATAGGCCTAATTGCAACGCGGTGGTATCACTAAACCCGAATAATTGTTTTGGGTTTCTCTTAATTAATTCATAGTCTAAAAAAGGTAAAATACGTTGTGAACCTTGTCCGCCTCGGGTTGCAATAATTGCTTTCACTTCAGAATCTTTAAAGAAATCCATCACATCATTGGCACGTTCACTGTCTTTTCCCGCTAAAAATCGTTCTGATGCAAACATATGCTTTGCATACTTTACCTTAAATCCATTCAACTTTAATAAATGAACTCCCGCTTCTATATCCTGTTCCATAATAGGGCTCGACGGTGAAATAAGCCCTACGATATCTCCTTTTTGCAGTGGTGCTGGACATAGAATCTTCATTTATTACCTCAATTATTTTCTGCATTCAAAAACAATACTTTCGTCTTTTTCATCAGGTGGCGCGTTTCGGTCAAATCCTTTAACCATCCGTACATTGCTAAAACCAACCTCAGTAAGCAAATTGTGCAAGAAAGAAGAGTTTTGATAAATGCGAATTTTATATTCCTCTACCTCTGTTTGAATCACACGGTTGTTTTCAATCAACTCGTATTTGCCGATAGAGTAACAAACCTCTTCATTGAGCATGGCTAATTGACTTAATACGATGAGAGTTCCATCTTCTTTGGGCCATCTTGAGCCTCTCCATATACCTAATTCATTAGGAACTGCATAGCGTGTTTCTACTTCAAATACAAAAAGTCCTTTATCTTCTAGGTGCTCATAAATGATTTTTAAGGCTTTTTGGATATCCGCCTTTTCAGTAATGAGACAAAATGAACCACTGGGTATAAAAATCAAAGAGTACTTCTCAGATTGATTTAAATCTTCAATAAAACCATACCAGACTTTTGGATTAAGATTTTTGCTCCTTGCTTTTGCATGCAGTCGCTCAAGCATCGGTTGACTTGCATCAAAGCCCTGAACATCAAATCCTTCTTCAGCCAAAGGCAATAAAAATCGACCCGTACCACACATAGGCTCTAAAATGGTGCCTTTAGCCTCTACAGCATAGCTTCGGTAAAAAGAGTACGCATCTTGTGGCACATTGGGTTTACTTAAATCATATACTTCAGTACACAGGCTCTGATAGGTATCTAGTTTTTTCATGGGTTCCTCTTTAAAATCCAATACCATTAAATATTCATCATAGAAGGTATCATTAATTTTAAGTGCTTTAGGTTCAGTACCATAAATTCGAAACCCTTGCTTTTGATAAAAAGCGCGGGCCACAAAATTGCTCGTAACACAGGTTAAGTGCAATTGAGTAACGCAGGTTTTTGCATGTTGTATCAGGGTCTGAATTAATGCTGTTGCAATACCTTTCCCTCTGTATTCAAGACGAGTATACATACCCCAAAGTACACCACGGTGTTTGGTTTTAAGTGAATTAAGCTTATAGAATCCAGCACAAGACACTAATAAATCATCAACAAAGGCACCTAATACGTATCCTTTACTTAATCCATTTTGAAAATCAGTATCGGACATTAACGCTTCCTCGTCATAAGAAGAGCCAAAGCTTTCTGGTGAGTTGGCCAGAGCCTCTAAACGTATTTCTTTCCATATATTCCAATCCGCATCAAACAATTGTCTAATCTTCACAATATTATCTCCATGACGGTGACAGGATGTCCTTTAAATTCATCCATGCCAATCGTGCGCCAACCAAGACGACTGTAATATTCTGGAATGGTAGGATCAAAAGCAAAAAGATAAAGATTTTTAAACCCTAATGTTTGGGCTTCTTCTTTTACTCGAAGAATAAGCTGTCTTGCAATACCTTGTTTTTGATGGCCTGGCGCTACCACTAACGAGCCTAGCCAGGGAGTTAGTTCAGGACGGATCCCATCATTCACGCGTAAAGAGCACATCCCAACAGGTTTATCTTCATCAAAAGCAACAACAGTGAGCGGTAACTGCTCGATGTTTAAATGATTTCGTAAATTTTCTTCTACACGCGAAGTGGGCACATCAGGAACCCAAATTTTTCCTAATACTTCATGCCAAATCTTAGCAAGCTCTGGAATGCAATCGGAGTGATGTTTTAGATAGGCTATCGTTATCATCTTAATACCTGTAAAAATGAATTATTCCTCTTGGCAAGGCGTGCCTTGATGAAACACCATTTGCCAACGGTTGTGTTTGTATTGCCAGAGCGAAGAACGTAAGGAACTTTTTGAGGCAACAGTAACCTTATAAGTTGCCAACATGACTTCGGGCGACACCTCTAATACTGAAAAGTCATTAACCATATAACTTCGTGACTCTTCTTCTGGAAGAGAATCAAGTAGGTCGTTCTTATTGTAAATTGAACCAGAGGCCCCATACTCGATAAATTTATCAGCAATCAGTAGCTTCAGTTGGGTAATCGATTTTCTCGTTTTCGGATTTAAAAGAGAAGTCTCTAGCTCATAAATCAGTTGGTGTTCTTGTTTCATAGCGATATCCTCATCAAATATCTGGGCTTGTGTTATTCACCATCGAGAAACAGAGCCAGTCCAAAAAAACAAAACGCGGTTTTGAGTAATGCTCTTTACTTAATTTTTGAATTGCTTATTGAGGTAAATAACGCATTAAGTCAACTTTCTTGAGATCGCAATCGATCTAGATGATGAATAATCAATGAATTCACCACTTGTTTATTAAAATCAGGACAAAAACGTGGATAATCACGTTCAAGACCATAAGACCATTTTTCCAAACGTTCATGATCATATTCGATCATGTCTTCAAACAAGTAATCTTCTCCATAAGTTTCTTCACAATGAAGGCCAACTCCTCCATCATAAAGTTCTCCTGAAGGCATGCGCAATGCAATGTGCCAGCACTCTTCATGGGATTTCATCATCACAAAAACAATATGCACTTTATCCTGAAAGCGGTCATTCCAAGCATCAAAAAATAATTTAGCAAACGCGCCACAAGGACCATAATTAATCCTTGGTGTTTCTTCATGAAATCCCAGCAATTGATTTATATCGTTTTTTAAATCATTTAAAACTGTAATTTCTTCTGCATTCACTCATAACTCCCGTAGTATTAAGCTACTTTTTTGATTAAGACACTTTATGTTTAAGCTGAATTTATTGTACCAGATAAATTTCAATTCGTTCTTTACCTTTACCCACATTCGACCTTTTTAACGTAATATAACCCACTTCAGCGGTTGATTTTACATGTGTTCCACCACAAGAAACCTTAGAAAATCCTTCGATTTCCCAATAACGCATTTGACTCTTCTCATCAGAAAATCCAGTGTGAATAAGCATATCTTTTGCAATAATTTGATTGTATTCAAACAAAAGAGAGTCAAAGATATCCGAAATATTGTGCTGATAGCTAAAATCAATTCTAGCCTTATGCTCAGCAATATGAGCACCTATTTTTTCAACGGGCAGCATTCTTTGGACAAGCTCTAAGATTAATTCAGCAGCAAAATGAAGGCGCATCAATTTATAACGACGAACAAAGTCAATTTCCATAAGGACAACATCGCCTTTAGAAAGTCCATGCTCCGCAGGTAATGTATAATAAATCAAGTGATCTTCTATTTCAGAATGAGTGACTATCAGGCCGTTCACGCGGACTGTATCACTTTCCTGACCACCGGAAAACGAAAAACCAATAGTCTCTGCAAAAAGTAGTCGATTCTCATTGACTGACACCACTTTAGTCATTAATTGGCGTTGATAGGGATTATCCCAGAATATTTTTTGCATGACTTACTCTCTAATCTTTACCACCATCCCATTTGTTAGCTGTTTCAATGTTTCAGGAGATAATGAAAACACTGCATTGGGCGTTCCTGCTGCAGCCCAAAGAACTTCATGGCATAACAAATCTTCATCAATAAGAACCGTATCAATAACGTTTTTATGGCCAACGGGAGGAACTCCACCAATCGCAAAACCAGTGATTTCTCGTGTAAAATCTGCATCAGCTTTCCCAATAGGTTCATTGATGAGACTAACAATCAAGCTCTCATTCACACGATTAACACCACTTGCTAATACTAATACTGGCTTGTTGGTTTTTTCTGTGCAAAATAGTAATGACTTCACAATTTGAGCAACACCACATCTTAAAGTATCAGCAGCATCTTTTGCCGTGCGAGTGCTCGAATCAAGTTCTTTGACCTCACACGATATCCCTTTTTGAGATAAAAAATCTTGTATGATTTGCGCGCGTTTACTTAACTTTTTCTCTTTATTCATCGCTTATCACCATCCCATCATCGCCACAAAGAACACTTTCTAGTGAGCTCTGTCACTACGTCCCAATCCCCAAACAAGACAATGCCATAATAAATCAGATCGTTCTCTTTAACCTGTGCCGTTCTTTCAATTTGCTCTTGATAGGACCCAACAGTCATCGTATCGGTAAAATCATTAAAGAGAACATTTTTTGCTAAAGCATTCTGGCGTAATGTTCTAATTTTGTTGGAATTCTCACAAAGAATTATAAAAGGGATTTCTGAAATATACGGGTGAGAGCCTCCGTCTGCATCTCGATAATCGGTTAAACGCAGTTCTTCTGTACCAATCACAGCGCCTAAACCAATACACATATGAGCAAGTGCATTCATTACTTTGCCAGGCTCGATACGTTTGTTAAGCACTGCAACCAGTTTGTTTTTAAAAGGGTGTTCAACCATACAATCCTCCACAATCTACTTCACAATTCGTGCGTTATAACGCATAATAAACCAGTATATACTTGTGCGCTAAAACGCACAAGCTTTTTTTAATAAGGGACATAATGCAAGAAATTTCAAACCGCATTGCAAAAATACTAAAATCATTAAGACAAGATCGAGGTTGGAGCTTAGATAAAACAGCGCTTGAAACGGGCGTTTCTAAAGCGATGCTTGGGCAAATTGAACGCGAAGAGTCAAGCCCAACGATTTCTACCCTATGGAAAATTGCGAGCGGCTTTCAAACCTCCTTTTCATCGTTTATTGAAGACAGTCTGGATGATTCAACCAATCCTATTTATAGAACAGGGCATGCTGAAACTTTGCATCCAGATGATGAAAAAATACGAGTACTTCCTCTGTTTCCTTTTGATGAACAGCTACATTTTGAATTGTTTGTTATTGAGTTATTGCCCGGATGCGAACATCTTTCACCTCCTCATAAACATGGAGTCATTGAGCATGTCATTGTTGTGGATGGAACCATTGAAATTTTGTTAGGTAGGTTCTGGAAATCACTTTCCAAAGGAGAAGGACTGCGTTTTAATGCCAATCAACCGCATGGCTACCGAAATCCAACCAATGAGCTATCGCGCATCCATGATATTATTCATTACCCACCTCAATAGGAGTTCCCTTAATCGGTTATGGCACATAAAACAAAGGGGTTAATGCCATAGTTTTTAAGTCATGAAGCCATTCATCCCCTGGCTTTCCTCCTGGAGCTGTTTCTTCAAACCAGTTGTATTTACACCAGAGGTAGATATCTAAGCTTTTCATTTGCGAAAAATGATTCACTTCTTTTAATTCTTCTGAGCTCAATGGCCGGATTTGCCTATATCCTTCTATAAACCATTCAAACAGTGGTTGCCAGAGAGGCCATGGTTTATTGCATAAGTCCAAAAAAGGTTTGGCAATATCGGCAAGATACCAATGATATACTGGCTCATCAAAATCAATCAGATGAACGCTCTCACCATCATAAAGCACATTTCCAGGACGATGGTCCCCATGGGTTAGGCCAAAATTAGATGAGTCGATTGAAAAAGTTTTGAAGCGTGTCGTAATCGTTTCATATAAATCCTGAATCAAGGACTCTTCTTGACGCGCATAATCCAAAGTCTCACGCCACAAATCTTCCCAAGTTAAAAAGTGATGTTTCTCTGCAACATAACTTTGCGAGGCTTGATGCAATAGCCCTAGAGCCCTTCCCCATGTTAGATAAGCTTTTTTATCTGAATAATCAAAATGCATGATTTGCCCTGGTACCTCCCGGCAAACATGAACAAAAAATTCCAAATCCTCTTGGTGCACAGTTTCAACATCATTTCCTTCTTGAGATACCACCGGTTCACAAATAGGCGTACCACACAAAAATAAATACTTCTGAAAATCAATGGCACTCAAAAGTTCGCGAGCTTTTCGTATTTTTTCATGCGTCATGCGTAGGTAAAATCCTTGTCCATTAGATTCAAATCGATAAACACAGTTAATTTGATTATTGATAAGCTTAAGATGGGTAGGGTTTTTTACCCATTTTTGCGCCGCATGGTTCGCTGTTGTATCCGTAATTTTTTTTAACGTGATCTCCCAAATCATGCTTGAATACCTTTGTTGTTTAGATAATCAGCCCTGGATAATCGATAAAGCACATGTCGTCTCAAGGGACTATTAGGCTCCAATTTGGGATGGTCAAAATCATCCTTGGTATTGTGATGTAAACCAATTTTTTCCATAACACGTCTTGAAGCTAGATTATTCACTGTTGTAAATGAAACTACTTCGGGAATATTTAAAGAGGTAAAGGCATAATGCAAAACTGCTTTTGCTCCTTCCGTAGCATAACCCTGATTCCAATGTGTTGAGGAAAGTCTCCAGCCGATTTCAACAGAGGGAGTAAAGTCCGCTTCAAAAGAAGGGGTCATTAACCCTAAAAATCCTATCATTTCCCCTGTACTTTTCAGTTCAACAGCATACAAAGAAAATCCCTTCTCTTTATAATGTGCAATAATCCGCTCAATGCCTGCTTTTGTAGCACTCTTACTCCCTATTCCTGGTAAAAATTGGCATACTTTTTTGTCTTGATCAATAAGTGCCATAGGATCAAGATCAGCTTCCTGCCATGTTCGTAAAATCAGACGGGGAGTTTCAAGAATATTCATGGGACCCTCTATAAGTAAGCATGTTTATCATGAGTAGGTAATTGGGATCTTCACTGTATTGCGTGGGAACAAAACCAGCCTTTTGATAGCACGCTATGGCTTGTTCGTTTCCAATTTGAGGATCAACGACAACGGCTTTAAATCTGTAGAGTTGTTTTGCAATAAAATGCCTTATAATTTGTCTACCCAACCCTACTCCACGACACGATGGCTCTGCAATAAAAAGGTCGATACCAGCCAATTGTTCAGGTGTAGCCTTGTCAAACAAGGAAGCATTATGTCCTGAAATTCCTTCGGGTAAATGGTCGGCAAGACAGTAATATTGAATAAAACCAATTGGTTTTTGATCCAAATAAATAATAAAACTCGGGACTGGATCCATGCCTTCAATGCGGGGTAAGTACTTTGCCCTAATATCTTCCAAAGAAAACTGTTGATTTCGTGCATACCCTTGTTTCACTGTAGGCTCTGCAAACCATTGGGTCATTAAGTTCAAATCTTTTTGACTCAATGGTTTAAATTCCAGATTCTGATTTTTACTCCCATAAACTAAGGAAGTCCAATCCAAAATACAACGCGCTGACTCCTCTGCTGAAAGGAGGCTCACATCTAGAGTCATTTCATACGGCTCTTTGCTAAAATAAACGTCTTCTTCAAACAATCTTTTTGTAATAAGCGCCTCATCTTGTGTTTTAAAATAGCCTTTTCTATCTGAGTCTTTTAAGCGTTTAACAAGCTCTGCACCATTACAAATCAGTCGGATAGGAACAAACACAGCTCCCCGTTTTTGAGCAACGGTTTGTACTTGATTAAAAAATTCCTGATGCCAAGAATTATTCGCTAAGAGCTCATAGGTAATAACAAAGCTCGCTTCTTTAGAGCAAACCGCAGTCATCGTATCAAAAATCACATCACGAGCTTTGTTAAGCGCTGCCCATCCTTTATCATCAAGAGACCAAAATACTTGAGCATCGTTACCTAAAAGTTTTAGAACCGGATCGATCCAAGCATGGTGATGCGCTAATCGAAACTGAGGGGCCAGCGTTGTAATTGCCTCGCCTATGGTTTTTTTACCGGTACCTGCAATACCCATCAAGAGTATTATCATATTCGTCGGCATCATTTATTAAAATCCTGTCACAATACTTTACTCTTCTTTATGTTTAAGCACACGCATCAAGTGCGCCACATCATATGGGCTACGGAGTTCAATGAATTTCACTTTTGGATATTGGTTCTTTAAGACATTTAATAAAGGGTTAATCCGTTGTTCATAGTTCCACATATAACTTAATAGCGACCATCGTACCGTTTCATTGCAACCAGCGGCTCTATCATCGATTTCTGAAGCCTTATAAAACAAGCGCTTAAATACCCGCCAATAACATAGCCATTTGGGTAAATTAAAGTACAAGCACATATCGGCTTCGCGATAACGTATCTCGAATGATTTGCTGGAATTACCATCAATAATCCAGCAAGGCTTAGCAGCTAATTCTTTTTGGAGTGACAAAAAATTCTCATATTCTCGTGGCACCCAATCGGCAATAAAAAAATATTTATCTAAATGGAACAATGGAATATTTAGACTCTTTTGCAACATAACAGAAAAAGTGGACTTGCCACTTCCTGGTCTACCAATAATCATGATACGTTGTAACTTTATCATTTCATTCAGAGTTTAATTTACAGTTTTCTTTTCTTATAGATGCAAATGATTGTTGTATTCATCCGCTACACTATCTAAAACGTTAAGTAGTCTGTTCTTCACTTAACTGTTTAAGTACAGTTTTTATCGTGGCATGAGAAAAACCTCGACCACTTAAGAAACGAGCCAATTTTGTATTTATTGCCTCATCTGTCTCATTCTTAAATCCACGCATTTTTTTCCGAGCTTCATCCAGGGCGCGAACATCTTCCAGTTCAATATGTTCTAAGACTTGCTCAATCACTTCTTCTTTAACGCCCTTCTGTTTTAATATTTCTTGAATAAAACGGTTTCCTTTATGGATATAACGGGCACTTAATGATTCAGCCAAACGATTATCATTAATTAAATGTAATTCCCGAAGGCGAACTATGGTTGCATGAATCTGAGCATCTAACTCGGGCACATGCGAAAAATCCCTCTCTAGTTGCCTTATGAGTTCTTTTTCACTGCAATAATGATTGGAAAGATATTTTATTGCTGCATCGATGAGTGTATTCATACTAAAGCTCTACTATAAACCACAATTTTATTTTTGCTTTTGCCAAGACAGCCTGATTTATTTAGAATACCATTATAACAGGAAAATATTGAGTCTTTTATGCCAAAAGAAGGAAAGGCCAGAGTCTTAAGTGAAGCGGAGTTTAAGCGACTGCTTATTGTTGCCAAAGATGGGCAATTCGCTATAAGAAATAGTGCCCTTGTGTATTGTTCTTTTGGACTTGGATTGCGAGTGAAAGAAATCGCCTCTCTCACTATTGCAGATGTAGCCGATTACAACTATCAATTACTTGAAGAGATTTGTTTGAAGCGCTCAATGACCAAAGGTGAAAAACAACGTTACGCTTATCTTGCCAATGAAAAAATCCGCAAAGCACTCCAAGC
Organism: Fluoribacter dumoffii NY 23; assembly: GCF_000236165.1. NCBI lineage: Bacteria > Pseudomonadati > Pseudomonadota > Gammaproteobacteria > Legionellales > Legionellaceae > Fluoribacter > Fluoribacter dumoffii. The sequence continues at coordinate 136,170 of NZ_CM001375.1, forward strand.
ACATCTCGATACCCTAAAACATGTTGCACGAGACAAACCCTTATTTCAGACCCAACGTAAAAGTCGCTTTACACCCAATAGTTTGCAAAAATGGTTCAAGTCACTTTATGATAAAGCAGGAATCATTGGGGCAAGCTCCCATTCTGGTCGACGTACTTTCATTACCCGATTAATTGAACAAGGCGCGGATATTAAAGCAGTCTCACGTCTTGCAGGTCATGCTAACATTGTGACTACCGCAATTTATGTTGAAGACAATCCTGATCGCCTAAAACGCATTGCTAATTTGGCTATTTTCTAAATGACGCTCTGGTTTATTACTTTACCCTGGTTACACTATTTGGATTTTACCTACAAAGAAGTCTACCATGAGGCACGCTTTGAGAAAGACAAACGCTATTATGTGCTTCGTCTAGAGAAAGATTTACTGGATGATTGGACAATCACCGCCATTAATGGAAGAATAAAATCTAAGTTGGGACAAAGAAGAACATTAGCTTTTTCAACGTACACAAATGCGTTTGCTCAATTCTTAAGCATGATAAAAATCCGTTATCAGCATAATTATCGACTTAAAACTTTGTATAGTGAAAATATTTTTTCCCTTCACAATATGCTGTTTCTTTTAATATCACAAAAATATACTAATAAAACCAATACCAAAAGGAAGAAAAAACCAAGGTCCGAATTGAGTCAAAATAATTGCTCCACGACTGTTCACAACAACTTATCTCATACAACAGCATTCCAACTTGACTTACTTTTTAATTTCTAAAAGAAAAGTGGTTATTAAATAATCAGATCGATTTAAGCACGCTTTAATAGTGATTAGAAAGAAGATGATCTTTTGCCACACTTTACCATTCGACGTAGTCCAATCGTCTCTTGAAAGTAAAATTTGGAGGTCGTTTTTTTCCGGTATACCAGTAAAATTATAACTACAGGCTCAAGGCAAACAACTTCCAATTTTTCCACATAGTTATCCACTAATTTTGTGAATAAAAAATAGCCCTACCCTTCCACCTTAAGATGGGCCATTAACCAATCTGCTTCCTCTAAAGAGTCAAAACTTATCACCACCCTACCTTTTCCTCCATCATTAAAATGCATGTTAACTTTTGATGAAAGTTTTTTCGACAATTGTGCCATCCAATCTTTCGTTTTTTGTTCAAATTGATGATTTAGAAAAAACTCCTGTTTATCTTCTGGCCTATTTAAGCGCTGAACCAATTTTTCAGTTTCCCTAACAGATAAAGACTTACTAGTAATTATTTTTGCTGTTTCTACTTGTTGTACATTCGACAAACTTAATAAAGCTCTAGCATGTCCCATTTCTAATAATCCCGTTTTTAACATTTCTTTTACTTCATCTGTGAGAGTAAGCAATCTAAGAAGATTAGTAACCGTTGTTCGAGATCTACCTAAAGTTTCAGCAACTTCACCATGCGTCATGTAACACTCTTCTATTAATCGCTGTATAGCTTGCGCTTCTTCCAATGGGTTTAAATCTTCTCTTTGAATATTTTCAATTAAAGATACTGCCATCCCATTTGCTTTATTGTATTTTCTAATGATTGCAGGGATTTTTTCTAATCCAACTATTTTAGCTGCGCGCCAACGCCGTTCACCTGCAATAATTTGATATTCATTCCTATTATGATCTATTTCTTTGACAAGAATAGGCTGTATAATCCCATGCTGCCGAATTGATGAAGCCAATTCTTCTAGTGAAGCATCGCTAAAAAACTTTCTAGCCTGATTTTGATCTGGATAAATTTTTGATAAACACAGATCAATTGCTTCCAAGGACTGGAGCTCATTCTTTAGATTGATTGGTTCAAAGGCCGGAAATTTCATATTAAACCGCCTCCATTTTAATTGGCTTCTCTAAATAATGTTGCTTTAATTTTTCTTGGGCTTCTAGAACAAATTTCTGCATGTTTTTAACATGCTCTTGGTTATCTCCAGCTTTAGTATATCCTGATAGTTTTTCCCAATGATTGAGTTCTGCCTGTAAAGCGAATAATTTCTTTTCCCACTCAGCTTCATCATTAGATGCTTTTTCTTGAGAAACTTCTGGCTTAGGTTCTTCCTTAAATTTATAATCGTGTTTTAAGGCGCTAATAAAATATGGGATAGGATAAAAACCTGTCCGCTCTTTTTTTGCAT